>NZ_JAUHUK010000026.1:0-73475 GCF_030417915.1 Pseudomonas sp. C32
CTCAGATCTCTCATCAGCGGGAGGCGAATTCTACAGCGTTACTCACTGTTGTCAACACCTCTTTTTCAACTTCCTTTTGGCTTCGATGAACTGAAGCAACCCGCTGCCGAAAACCGCGTAACTCTTTGTTTACCAAGGAGTTTTCCGTTTCGACTGCGCCGGAAGTGGGGCGAATTATAGACACCTGAGATCTGCCGTCAACCGCTATTTTCATAAAACTGTCATATAAGTCAAAAAGCCCCGCAAACGCGAAGGCCGGCCACCAGGGCCGGCCTTCATCCCCTTCTACTTACAAACTAGGGAAGGCGAACTGCGACGCTTCGTGGCTCGCACGCTGCGGCCAGCGCTGGGTAATAGCCTTGCGGCGAGTGTAGAAACGTACGCCATCCGGGCCGTAGGCATGCAAGTCGCCGAACAGCGAACGCTTCCAACCGCCAAAGCTGTGATAGGCCACTGGCACTGGCAACGGTACGTTGACGCCGACCATGCCGACTTCGATCTCGTCGCAGAACAAACGCGCTGCTTCGCCGTCACGGGTGAAGATGCAAGTGCCGTTGCCGTATTCGTGATCGTTGATCAGCTGCATGGCTTCTTCCAGGCTGTTGACCCGAACGACGCACAGGACTGGTCCGAAGATCTCTTCTTTATAGATGCGCATTTCCGGTGTGACGTTGTCGAACAGGCAGCCACCCAGGAAGAAACCTTCCTCATGACCTGCCACGGTCAGACCACGACCATCTACAACCAGTGTCGCGCCGGCAGCTACGCCGTCTTCTACATAACCGCTGACTTTGTCGCGCGCCTGGCCAGTCACCAATGGACCCATGTCCAGACCGCAGTTGGTACCGGCACCGATTTTCAGTGCCTTGATCTGAGGAACCAGTTTGGCCACCAGCGCATCAGCCACTTGATCGCCCACGCACACGGCTACCGAGATTGCCATGCAACGCTCGCCGCAAGAACCGTAAGCCGCGCCCATCAGTGCGCTGACGGCGTTGTCCAGATCTGCATCCGGCATCAATACCGCGTGGTTCTTTGCCCCGCCCAGTGCCTGGACGCGCTTGCCGCGCTTGGTGCCTTCGGAATAGATGTATTCGGCAATCGGCGTCGAGCCAACAAAGCTCAGCGCTTTGACTTCCGGCGCTTCGATCAACGCGTCCACCGCAGTCTTGTCACCGTGCACCACGCTCATCACGCCTTTCGGCAAACCGGCTTCCAGCAGAAGCTGTGCAATCAGCAGCGTCGAACTTGGATCGCGCTCGGACGGCTTGAGGATGAAGCAGTTGCCGCAGACGATGGCCAGCGGGTACATCCACAGTGGCACCATGGCCGGGAAGTTGAACGGCGTGATACCGGCCACTACGCCCAGTGGCTGGAAGTCCGACCAGGCATCAATGTTCGGGCCGACGTTACGGCTGTACTCGCCCTTGAGAATTTCCGGTGCCGCACAAGCGAACTCGACGTTCTCGATGCCGCGCTTCAATTCACCGGCAGCATCTTCCAGGGTCTTGCCGTGCTCTTCGCTGATCAATTGCGAGATGCGCGCTTCGTTCTGCTCCAGCAATTGCTTGAAGCGGAACATCACTTGGGCACGTTTGGCCGGCGGCGTGTTGCGCCAGGCCGGGAATGCAGCCTTGGCAGCATCGATGGCGCTCTGGATGGTTTCGCGGGTCGCCAGTGGCAACTTGTGAATCGCCTGGCCGGTAGACGGGTTGAACACATCGACCGTGCGACCGTTCTCGGTCACCAGTTCGCCATTGATCAAATGCGGAATAACGCTCATGGAAGCTCCTGAAAAGTTGTCCACAGGCACCCGTTACCGGGCACCCGTTGTTTATAGGTATATAGAAGGAGAAATCAGTCGATCTTGCTCAGCACTTCGCCGACCGCGTCGAACAGACGATCCAGGTCCTGCGGCTTGCTGTTGAAGGTTGGGCCGAACTGCAGGGTGTCGCCACCGAAGCGAACGTAGAACCCGGCTTTCCACAGCGCCATGCCGGCTTCGAACGGACGCACGATCGCGTCGCCGTCACGCGCAGCGATCTGGATCGCGCCAGCCAGGCCGAAGTTGCGGATGTCGATGATGTTCTTGGTGCCCTTCAGGCCATGCAGCGCATTTTCGAAATGCGGTGCGACTTCGGCCACGCTCTGCACCAGGTTTTCCTTCTGCAGCAGGTCGAGTGCTGCCAGGCCCGCGGCGCAAGCCACCGGGTGTGCGGAGTAGGTGTAACCGTGAGGGAATTCCACTGCGTACTCAGGCGTCGCCTGGTTCATGAAGGTCTGGTAAATCTCGGAGCTGGCAATCACCGCGCCCATCGGGATCGCGCCGTTGGTGACTTGCTTGGCGATGCACATCAGGTCCGGAGTCACGCCAAAGGTGTCGGCACCGAACATGTTGCCGGTACGGCCGAAACCGGTGATCACTTCGTCGAACACCAACAGGATGCTGTGCTGATCGCAGATCTCGCGCAGACGCTTGAGGTAACCCTGTGGCGGAACCAGTACGCCAGCGGAGCCGGCCAGCGGCTCAACGAACACGGCGGCGATGTTCGACGCATCGTGCAGTTCGATCAGCTTCAGCAGTTCGTCGGCCAGGGCGATACCACCCTGCTCCGGCATGCCACGGGAGTACGCGTTGCTTGCCAGCAAAGTGTGCGGCAAGTGGTCGACATCCATCATCGCCTGACCGAACAGCTTGCGGTTGCCGTTCACGCCGCCGAGGCTCGTACCGGCGATGTTCACACCGTGGTAGCCACGGGCACGGCCGATCATTTTGGTCTTGGTCGACTGACCTTTCAGGCGCCAGTAAGCACGCACCATCTTCACGGCGGTATCGGCGCACTCGGAACCCGAGTCGGTGAAGAACACGTGGTTCAGGTTGCCCGGCGTCAGGTCGGTGATTTTCTCAGCCAGCTGGAACGACAGCGGATGACCGTACTGGAAGCCTGGGGAGTAATCGAGAGTGCCCAGTTGCTTGGCAACCGCTTCCTGGATTTCCTTGCGGGTGTGGCCGGCGCCGCAGGTCCACAGACCGGACAGCGAGTCATAAACCTTGCGCCCCTTGTCGTCGATCAACCAGCTGCCTTGCGCACCGACGATCAAGCGCGGGTCGCGCTGGAAGTTACGGTTGGCGGTATAAGGCATCCAGTGAGCATCGAGCTTGAGCTGGCTAGCCAGAGAAGTCGAAGCGTTTTCGGGCAAGTTCATGAGCGAAACCTCGCAAGGCGATAAGCGGCGTAAGGATTAAAAACCGTTGTTGCAGCTAAATTGCCATGGAGATAAAGTCTGTGAAATCCAACTTTTGTAACCTTCAGTCAGGCGTCTACTAAACTATGTCCAGCCGCCGTCCCGATCCACTGGCGCAAGTCAGCGACTTTGATATTCGCTTGCTGCGGATCTTTCGCAGTGTGGTCGAATGCGGCGGCTTCTCCGCAGCGGAAACCGTACTCGGTATCGGTCGCTCAGCCATCAGCCAGCAAATGAGCGATCTGGAGCAGCGCCTTGGTTTGCGTCTATGCCAGCGCGGGCGGGCCGGTTTCTCCCTGACCGAGGAAGGTCGGGAGGTCTATCAATCGGCGTTGCAACTGTTGAGTGCACTGGAAAGTTTCCGCACCGAGGTCAACGGCCTGCACCAACATTTGCGCGGTGAGTTGACCATCGGCCTGACTGACAACCTGGTCACCCTGCCCCACATGCGCATCACCCATGCGCTCGCACAATTGAAAGAACGTGGTCCGGATGTGCAGATCCAGATCCGCATGATCGCGCCCAACGAAGTCGAACAAGGTGTACTCGACGGACGCCTGCATGTTGGCGTGGTACCGCAGGCGAGTGCGCTGTCGGGGTTGGAGTACCAGCCGCTTTATAGCGAACGCTCGTTGCTGTACTGCGCGGTCGGTCATCCGTTGTTTTATGTCGATGACAAGCAACTGGATGACACGCGCCTGAACAGCCAGGACGCCATTGCGCCGACCTTCCGATTGCCGGCGGACATCCAGGCCCATTACCAGGCACTCAACTGCACCGCCAGCGCGTCGGACCGCGAAGGCATGGCGTTTCTGATCCTGACCGGACGTTACATCGGTTATCTGCCCGATCATTACGCGAGCCTTTGGGTGCAACAAGGCCGCCTGCGTGCATTGAAACCCGATGCGCGGTTCTATGACCTCAGCCTCGCCTCGGTCACTCGCAAGGGCCGTCGTCCACACTTGGTACTGGAGAGTTTTCTGGAAAGTCTGGCCGCGACCCGTTAATGATGTTTCAGCCGCACAGAGGCTTGTCTGAAGGCTGTGGCCGCGCTATCAACACAGATTGCACCCACCCACCCATTCGGAAGTGCCCATGACCTTTGAAGTCCCAGCCCACGGCGACAAACCCGCCGGCCGCATTCGTCAGAAGAACGAAGAGACCATCATCAAAGCCGCCGAAGGCGAGTTCGCCCGTCACGGGTTCAAAGGCACGAGCATGAACACCATCGCCCAGAATGCCGGGTTGCCCAAGGCGAACCTGCATTATTACTTCACCAACAAACTCGGTTTGTACGTGGCGGTGCTGAGCAATATCCTCGAACTATGGGACAGCACCTTCAATACGTTGACGGCAGAGGATGATCCGGCCGAAGCCTTGACCCGATACATCCGCGCGAAGATGGAGTTTTCCCGTCGCCAACCGCAAGCTTCGCGGATTTTCGCGATGGAGGTCATCAGTGGCGGGGAATGCCTGACTGAATATTTCAACCAGGATTACCGCGCCTGGTTCCAGGGCCGTGCAGGTGTATTTCAGAGCTGGATCGACGCTGGCAAGATGGACCCGGTCGATCCGGTACACTTGATTTTCCTGCTGTGGGGCAGCACCCAGCATTACGCCGATTTCTCCACGCAGATTTGCCGAGTCACGGGACGCGCCAGGTTAACCAGGCAAGACATGGAAGACGCCGGCAACAACCTGATCCGTATCATTCTCAAGGGCTGCGGCCTGACACCTGCCATTTAAGTACTTATGCCTTTTACCCTCAGCGGTTTTTGCGAACACCGCGAAGAGATTCGCAAAAGCCGTTTCATCACTTTCGCCGCGCCGATCTCCAGCCCGGCCGAAGCCCAGGCGTTCATTGAACAGCACAGCGACTTGAATGCCACGCACAACTGCTGGGCGTGGAAACTCGGCGATCAGTATCGCAGTACCGATGATGGCGAGCCTGGCGGCACTGCGGGCAGACCCATTCTGGCGGCGATTGAAGCGCAGGATTGCGATCAGGTCGTGGTGTTGGTGATTCGCTGGTATGGCGGCATTCAACTGGGCACCGGTGGCCTGGCCCGGGCCTACGGCGGCGGCGCCAACAAATGCCTGCAAGCGGCGCCGAAAGTGGAGCTGATCAGTCGGGTGCCTCTGAGTTGTGCTTGCGGGTTTTCCGAGTTGCCCTTGGTGAAACTTCGGGTGGCAGAATCGGGTGGCCTGGTTGTGGAAGAAACCTTCACCGCCAATGGCGTGGAGCTGCAGTTGGCGGTAGGTGAAGCGCAGATCAATACCTTGCAATCCCAGCTTGCCGACTTGAGTCGTGGGCGGATTCTGTTACAGCGTTAGGGCTGCAATCTTTTGGGGCGCAGCGATTTTTTCAGCTCTTTCACATTTGCCCACATCTACTGTGCACCCGGCTGTGGATAACCTGAGCACATATGGCTGTAACCCTTCTGTCATGCGGCTTTGCGGGCTTTGCTCAATTTTCGTCCAGTTGACCATCGCGAACACCAAAAATACGTAAAAACAAATAGTTACAGCGGTTTATCACCTTTAGAAGAAAGCCACACAGTGCTTATGCCCGACCTTCGGGCTTGCGCACAAATACTGTGGAGGAACCTGTGGATAACCCGTTCATGGCCGCCCGGGCGCCACGCACAGTATGGCGTGCATTCAATTGATCGTTTTTTAACCAAAAACCGATGTTCAAATTCGGGGCCTGGTCAATGTCCCTGCCCTCAAGCGGTGCTGGCCGTCTATCGACCGCACCGGCAACACCTGAGCTACACCCCACGCCATCTCAAAGATCAAGAAAACCACCAGCATTGAACTCGCGCCATGGGCCAGGGCATAAGCCTGCCATGCCGAAAACAGAAATCTGGCCACCGCGTCATATCGCCCAAACACCGGTTGCGGATCACGAATCCGCAGCACCGCCCACACGCAGACAATCGACCCCAACAGATTCGCCATCAACATATGCACAGGCTCGAACGGTGGCAGCTCGCCGGGCAGACTCAGCGTCTGACTTATCCCCAGCAAAAGCCCATGCAACGCCGCGAAACTCCACGGCGTGACAAACGCGGCCGTCACGATCAGGTCGTACCACGCGCTGCCTTGCACCAACCGACGATATTGCGTTGTAGTCCACATCGACATTGCTCCACCAAATCAGGGAGCAACAAGGCTAAAGCCTGGAGTATGCTCCAGGGTCAACCCCCTTTCATGAGACGTCAGGATGCGTATCGGTGAATTAGCCCAAGCCAGCGCCGTCAGCCGTGACACGCTGCGTTTCTACGAGCAGCGCGGGTTGATCGCGGCGCAGCGCAGCGCCAATGGGTATCGCGACTATCCTCCCGATATG
This sequence comes from Pseudomonas sp. C32, assembly GCF_030417915.1. NCBI lineage: Bacteria > Pseudomonadati > Pseudomonadota > Gammaproteobacteria > Pseudomonadales > Pseudomonadaceae > Pseudomonas > Pseudomonas sp. C32. The sequence continues at coordinate 6,599 of NZ_JAUHUK010000026.1, forward strand.
GTGCAACTGGTGCACTACATCAAGACCGCTCAACGACTGGGGTTTACCCTCGGTGAGATTGGCAACAGCGTCGCGGCAATCTGGCAGTCGCCCGATCCGGACGCGGCCGTTACGCAGCTGCTGCAAGACAAACTCACGCTGATCGAAGCCCGCATGGCCGAACTCGGCGCGTTGCGCGATGAGTTGCAGCAGCGACTCGGGCAACAGTGTCCATTGAATCCACGACTCTGACTTTTCAAGGAAGCCACTCATGTCTACGGCAAAAACCGCACTCATCATCGGCGCCTCCCGGGGCCTTGGTCTCGGTCTGGTGAAGACCCTTCTGGCCGACGGCTGGCAAGTCACCGCCACCGTGCGCAATCCGCAGAATGCCGAGGCCTTGCAGGCGTTGGGCAAGGTTCGGATCGAAAAGCTCGACCTGGACGATCAGCAAGCCGTGCGTACGCTGAGCCAGCAACTCTCGGGCGAAGTGTTTGACTTGCTGTTCGTCAATGCCGGCGTCAAAGGCCCGGAGGTTCAGACGCCGAATGGAGGCGCGACGATGGCTGAAGTCGGTCAGCTGTTCTTTACCAATGCCGTGGCACCGATCAACCTGGCCGAGCGCTTTGTCGGGCAGATCCGCCCAGACACCGGCGTGCTGGCGTTCATGAGTTCGGTGCTGGGCAGCGTGACCATGCCCGACGCTCCGGAGCTGGCGTTGTATAAGGCCAGCAAGGCGGCGCTGAACTCGATGACCAACAGTTTTGTCACGCAGCTGGGTGACACCCGGCTCACCGTGCTGTCGTTGCATCCGGGCTGGGTGAAAACCGATATGGGCGGTGAAGGCGCGGATATCGACGTGGAAACCAGTACCCGTGGTCTGGTTGATCAGGTGAATGCGTTTGTTGCCAAGGGTGGGCATCACTTCATCAATTATCGGGGTGAGACGATTCCCTGGTAACTACCGCCGCCCCCTGTAGGAGCTGGCTTGCCAGCGATGTTGTGTCAATCAACGTCGATGTCGCCGATAAGCCATCGCTGGCAAGCCAGCTCCTACAGGGGTATTTACTTGCCCACAAAGCCGTTTTGATCGAAACTGCGCACCTCGCCTCCCCGGCGACCCTGGATCAGCAGACAGGACAACACTGAGCTGGCAACCCTGAACCCAACTTTCAGAGGAGCCGGCCACCATGCCTGCGACCCGTACCTGGTTAAAAAATCCCCTCGCCATTTTCACCTCCAACGAGCTCGATGCCCGTGGCGGTCTGGTGCTGCAAGACGGTGTGATCGTCGAAGTGCTTGGCCTCGGTCAGCAACCGTCCGCGCCATGCAATGAAGTGTTCGATGCCCGCGAACATGTGATCCTGCCGGGCCTGATCAACACCCATCATCACTTTTACCAAACCCTGACCCGCGCCTGGGCGCCAGTGGTCAATCAGCCGTTGTTCCCGTGGCTGAAAACCCTGTACCCGGTCTGGGCACGCCTGACCCCGCAAAAACTCGCCCTCGCCACCAAAGTCGCCTTGGCCGAATTGCTGCTTTCCGGCTGCACCACCGCCGCCGACCACCATTACCTGTTCCCGGAAGGTCTGGAAAACGCGATTGACGTGCAAGTCGAAAGCGTTCGCGAACTGGGCATGCGCGCCATGCTGACTCGCGGCTCGATGAGCCTCGGCGAAAAAGACGGTGGCCTGCCTCCGCAGCAAACCGTGCAGGAAGGTCAGGTGATCCTCGACGACAGCCAGCGCCTGATCGCCGAATACCACGAGCGCGGTGACGGCGCGCAGATCCAGATCGCCCTGGCGCCGTGCTCGCCGTTTTCGGTGACTCCGGAAATCATGTCCGCCAGTGCCGAATTGGCGAACAAGCTCGACGTGCGCCTGCACACGCACCTGGCCGAAACCCTCGACGAAGAAGACTTCTGCCTGCAACGCTTCGGCCTGCGCACCGTGGATTATCTGGACAGCGTCGGCTGGCTCGGCCCGCGCACCTGGCTGGCCCACGGCATCCACTTCAACCCGGACGAAATCGCCCGACTCGGCGCCGCCAAAACCGGTATCTGCCATTGCCCAAGTTCTAACATGCGCCTGGCGTCGGGCATCTGCCCAAGCATTGACTTGACCGATGCTGGTGCCCTGCTTGGCCTGGGCGTGGACGGTTCGGCGTCCAACGATGCCTCGAACATGATGCTCGAAGCGCGTCAGGCGCTGTACATCCAGCGCCTGCGTTACGGCGCCGAGAAGATCACACCAGAACGTGTACTGGGTTGGGCGACCAAAGGTTCGGCCAGTCTGCTGGGACGTACCGATATCGGTGAACTGGCCGTGGGCAAGCAGGCCGACCTCGCGCTGTTCAAGCTGGATGAGCTGCGTTTCTCCGGCAGTCATGATCCGGTCTCGGCATTGCTGCTGTGCGGTGCGGATCGCGCGGATCGGGTGATGGTCGGCGGCAAATGGCGAGTCATAGATGGCCAGGTTGAAGGGCTGGACCTGAAAGGCTTGATTGCTGATCACAGCCAGGCAGCACGGCAACTGATCGCCGGCGTCTAAGTCAGCGAAACCTGATGTGGGAGCAAGCTTGCTCGCGATGACGGCGTGTCAGTCGATTTGTTTCGTATGACACAGCGCTATCGCGAGCAAGCGCGCTCCCACATTTTTTTCGTGGATCAATGAACCGGCTGGTCAGGTTTTACCAATTGTTGCGACTGGCATCTGTAGAATGGCGACCATTGCACCTGATGAGAAAAGAATCATGTACGACTGGCTGAACGCCCTGCCCAAGGCAGAACTGCACCTGCATCTGGAAGGCTCGCTGGAGCCCGAGTTGCTGTTCGCCCTGGCCGAACGCAACAAGATCGCCTTGCCGTGGAGCGATGTCGACACCTTGCGCAAGGCCTACGCCTTCAACAACCTGCAAGAGTTCCTCGACCTCTATTACCGAGGTGCCGACGTGCTGCGCACCTCCCAGGATTTCTACGACCTGACCTGGGCCTATCTGCTGCGCTGCAAAGAACAGAACGTGATTCACACCGAACCGTTCTTCGATCCGCAGACCCACACCGACCGTGGTATTCCGTTTGAAGTGGTACTCAACGGCATCGCCGCTGCGCTGAAGGATGGCGAGCAGCAACTGGGCATCACCAGCGGTTTGATCCTGAGCTTCCTGCGTCACCTGAGCGAAGAACAAGCAGAAAAAACCCTCGACCAGGCGCTGCCGTTCCGCGATGCGTTTGTCGCGGTCGGCCTGGACAGCTCCGAAATGGGGCATCCGCCGAGCAAGTTCCAGCGCGTGTTCGATCGGGCCCGTGGCGAAGGTTTCCTGACCGTTGCCCACGCTGGCGAAGAAGGCCCGCCCGAGTACATCTGGGAAGCCCTCGACCTGCTGAAAATCCAGCGTATCGACCATGGCGTACGCGCCATCGAAGACGAGCGTCTGATGCAGCGGATCATCGACGAGCAGATCCCGCTGACTGTATGCCCGTTGTCGAACACCAAGCTCTGCGTGTTCGATCACATGTCGCAGCACAACATCCTCGACATGCTCGAACGTGGCGTGAAAGTGACCGTGAACTCGGATGATCCGGCGTACTTCGGCGGCTACGTCACCGAGAATTTCCATGCACTGCACACTCACCTGGGCATGACCCAGGACCAGGCCAAACGCCTGGCGCAGAACAGCCTGGACGCACGGTTGGTAAAACCGTAAGCATCACCGCAATACCCAATGCAGAAGTGAGCCTGCCCTCATCGCGAGCAGGCTCGCTCCCACTGGTTTGATGTTCAGCCGCTAGAGCGCCATTTCCAGCTCGGTTTGTTTGGCAAAATGGTGGATTTCACGTTGCCCGGTGGCGGTGACCTGCAACGCTCGCGAATCGTTCGGCAGCGTCAACCAACCGGACTGCATGAACAACTGCAATAACGCGGCCCCCAATGCCCCGCCCATGTGCGGGCGTCTTTCGCTCCAGTCCGGGCAAGAGCACGCGGCCCGTTCGTTGCGATGTGCCAATGCCTGAATGTAGACGCTGCGTGCCGCCAGCTCGGTGGAGCCTTTGAGCGTGATCGTGACCCGCTTGTCGAACTGCTCGATCCACCCGGCATCCAGCAAGCGCTGATACAGATCGGCAGCCAGCGTCCCGCCCAGATGGTCATCGCAAAGCCGCGCCCGCAATAGTGACGAACGCACCGCCTGAGGTTTGGCCAGGGGTGCCGGGCGTTTGAAAATCTCTGGAATGTCCTGCGGGGTGCTGGCCAGCGTTGCACTGGCCAATGCTTCGATCGCCGCACCGACTTCAGGCGCTGAGAGACGGAAAAACCGCTTGCGCCCACGGATTTCGACTTTCAACAGACCGCCTGCGGACAAACGCCCCAGGTGTGCACTAGCCGAAGAGGCTGACAGGCCGGCCAACAAGGCCAGGTCTTCGGTTTGTCGCGCCGAGCCATCCATCAAGGCCCACATCATTGCACTGCGCTTGGGGTCAGCCAGCAACGTGGCGATCTGGCTGATGCAAGGTGCATGTTCCATGTATTCACTCCCTGTTGAATCGTTTCGTCCACTGTTCAGAGACATCTTGAACAGTAATGTGTCGTCGGCCAATCCGTGGAAACCGCCATAGCCAGAGCGAAGCCATCGCCAACCCGAGCCGTCACCGGGCAACGGTGGCAGAGGCCAGGCATGGAAAGTTGAAACAAGGCCCGCCCCGGCGAAGCCTCGTCATTTCGATCGACAGTGCATACCTGAGGCGAGCGCTAGTATAGGCGGGTTAACCGCCGGTTCATGCCCTGTACAAACCGTTGGTGCTGATTGTTCCTGAGGGAAATTTCGCTATTTTCCTGCGACTAATCGTCGATACCCGTTAACCCCGGAAAATGGCTGCTCAATCGGGCGCATCGGCTGGCAAGCATTTCCCGCAACAGGTTCACCGGCTTACTCAACTGTGCGCGATGGGCGCACAACAGATTCAGCGGTGCGCGCTCACCGAGCCGGTCAGGCAGCAATACTTTCAAGCGACCGGCGAGGACATCGTCGGCCACATCGAGCCAGGACTTGTAGGCGATGCCAGCACCGGCCAGCGCCCAGAGCCGCACGACATCCGCATCGTCGCTGAAACGGTCACCGCTGACGGTCAAGCCGACTTCACGCTTGCCGTCGTGAAAACGCCAATGGTCGTGAACGCGACTACCCAGCATGTACAGCAGGCAATTGTGCTGGGCCAATTGTTCCAGCTGATGCGGCTCGCCATGCCGGGCCAGATAACTTGGCGCCGCACACAGCACGCGGCGATTCTGCGGGGCGATGGACAGCGCCACCAGGCTGGAATCTTCCGGCTCGCCGTAGCGCAAGGCAATGTCCACCGGCTGGCGGAACAGATCGGCAATACGGTCGCCCAGCAACAGGCGCACGGTGAGTTTCGGGTGCTCGCGCTGGAACTCGTCCAGCCAGGGCAGCAACAGGTTTCGACCAAAGTCCGACGGTGCAGACAGCTGCAATACGCCGCTGACCTGATCCTGACCGCTGGCCAACAAACGCCGGCCTTCGTCGAGATGGCTCAACGCTGCCCGGGCGTATTCAAGAAAGCCTTCACCTTCGGCGGTCAGACGCAAGCTGCGGGTCGAACGGGCGAGCAAGCGGGCACCGAGCTGCTGCTCGATGCGTTTCAACGCGGCGCTCGCCACCGCCGGCGACATGTCCATGCCCCGTGCCGCGGCGGACAGGCTTCCGAGGTCCGCCGCCCGGACAAACAACTGCAAATCATCGAAACGCAGCATCAAGTGCACCGATTATCAAAAAAATATTGAAAGAGACTGCTCTTTTAGCCGGTTTTATCTCCGGGAAAAATAGCCAATCATCTGCCTCATCGAATCTCTTCTATATAAGCGCCCCAGGAATTGCCCATGAAAGCCATTGCCTACTACGCCTCCTTACCGATCAGCGACGAAAACGCCCTGCAAGACATTGAGCTGCCGGAGCCGGTCGCCGGCCCTCGCGATTTGCTGGTGGAAGTCAAAGCCATTTCCGTGAACCCGGTGGACACCAAGGTCCGCCAGAACGTCCAGCCTGAAGGCGGCGCAGCCAAAGTACTGGGCTGGGACGTGGCCGGTGTGGTCAAGGCTGTCGGCAGCGAAGTCACGTTGTTCAAGGCCGGCGACAACGTGTTCTACGCCGGCTCCATCGCCCGTGCGGGCGGTAACAGTGAGCTGCATGTGGTCGATGAGCGCATCGTCGGCCATATGCCGAAAACCCTCGGCTTCGCCGAAGCCGCCGCACTGCCGCTGACCGCCATCACGGCTTGGGAACTGCTGTTTGAACGCCTGCAGATTCGCGAAGGCAAAACCGACGAAGGTCAGCGTTTGCTGATCGTTGGCGCGGCGGGAGGCGTGGGTTCGATTCTGGTGCAACTGGCCAAACAGCTCACCGGTCTGACCGTCATCGGCAGCGCTTCGCGACCGCAAACCCAGGACTGGGTGAAAGCGCTCGGCGCCGATCAGGTGGTCGACCACAGCCAGCCGTTAAGCGAAGCACTCAAGCATGCCGGCATTGATCAGGTGACCCACGTTGCCAGCCTGACCCAGACCGACCAGCACCTGGATCAACTGGTTGAGGCATTGGCGCCCCAAGGCAAACTGGCGCTGATCGACGACCCCAAGTCCCTGGACGTGACCAAGCTCAAACGCAAGAGCCTGTCGTTGCACTGGGAGTTCATGTACACCCGCTCGCTGTTTGAAACCGCCGACATGATCGAACAGCACAACCTGCTCAATCGCGTCGCACGGTTGATTGACGCCGGGACACTGAAAACCACGGTCGGCGAACACTTCGGTACGATCAACGCAACGAACCTGCGCCGAGCCCACGCGCTGCTGGAAAGCGGAAAATCCAAGGGCAAGATTGTGCTGGAAGGGTTCTGAAGCGCTGAAGAAATCGGTCGTGATTTTCATCACTCGCTACGTTTACGCCGTGTGCGACCGGGATGCTCCGGCCACACACGGCTGCGATTCACACGGTCGAAAACTGTGTTTTTTTTCGTTACAAACCGTCAGTCAGACAGTTGATCCTTGTCACGTTGGTGCTCGTATTCAGGACTACAATCGAATCTCCTGCGAGGCAGTCTTTTGCGTGAACGTCTTTTACGAGAGGAGATCAGCTGTGAAGATCCTGATAAAAGAATTGGCAAAATCCCAGTGGCAGGTCCGTCTGGACCAGCATGCAGTCACCTTCCGCAGCGAAGCAGAAGCTCGCGCTTTCACGCGTATTCTTGAAGCACGTATCCACGCCCCTCACCAACTTCCCGCCTTCCACGCACAGCGTGCTGCCGGCTGATTCTTTCTCAAACCTGGGCTTGCGCCAGCGCCCGGGCATTTTGCAAACGCCGGGTGAGCATCGCCACGCTCACCACCAGAATTGCGCACAGGCTGATGACCATGGCCATCGGCATGGCGCTGCCGTCGTGCAACACGCCGACCAGCGCCGCGGCGCCGGCAGCGACGCTGAACTGCAAGCAACCGAGCATCGCCGAAGCGCTCCCGGCGCGGGCGCCCTGCCCGTTCATGGCACACGCCGAGGCGTTCGGGAGGATGCATCCGAGGCTGGAGATACAGATGAACAATGGGATCAGCAGCGGCCACAGGCGTTCGGTGTGCAGGGCGCTGACCGCAAGCAGCGTCAAGCCGGCACCGAGGTAAACCCAAACCGCGCGTGTCAGCAAAAATGCCGGCCCACGTTTGGCCAGCAAACGCGCATTGACCTGCGCCACCAGAATGAACCCCGCCGCATTGATGCCGAACAACCAACCAAAATGCTCAGCCGGGACACCGTAAAGGTCGATGAAGACGAACGGTGAACCCGCGATGTAGGAGAACATTCCGGCAATCGCGATGCCTCCGGTCAGGGCATGGCCGAGGAACACCGAATCAGCCAGTAACCGGCCGTACTGACGCAATGCGCCCGAGAGTGGTTGACGCGGTATATGAGCCGGCAGACTCTCCGGTAATCCGATGGCAACCGCCAGGCCCGCCAATGCACTGAAGCCGCACAAGACAAGAAAGATCGACTGCCAGCCGGTGGTGTTGACCAACAACCCGCCGAGCATCGGTGCGAGGATGGGCGCCAACCCCATCACCAGCATCAGCTGCGAAAAGACCTTCGCCGAACCTACCGCATCACATTTATCGCTGACCACCGCCCGGGAAATCACCATCCCCGCACACCCGCCCAAGGCCTGGACGAATCGCGCAGCGATCAGCCATTCCAGGTTCGGCGCATAAGCGCACGCCAGGGACGCGACCGTGAACAGTACGACACCGGTCAGCAATGGAATGCGTCGCCCGAACCGATCGGCCACCGGGCCATAGGCCAGTTGGCCGATGGACAAGCCGAGGAAGTACGCCGCCAGCGTCATTTGGACGTGTTTTTCGTCCGTACCGAAGGCGAGCGCCATGGCCGGAAAGGCCGGGAGATAGAAATCGATCGCCAGCGGAGCGAAAGCGCTCAAGGCGCCAAGAATCAAAATGGTGCGGAAGTTCATCAGGCATCCAGTGGGGCAGAAGTCAGCAGCTCGACAGTCTAGCCGCGCATGGACGCCTTGAACATTAAGATAGCTCGCTAACTATTAAAAAGATCAAGCCAGCTTGATGCCGTAGCCTTCCTCGCTGATCGCCTCGATGACTTGCTGCGCGGTCAGTGCGCTTTCCACGCCCACTTCTCGGGCATTCAGATCGACGCGCACGCTGGCCGCCGGGTCCTTGGCCTGGACAGCCTGGGTGATGGCCTTGACGCAGTGACCGCAGGACATGCCTTCAACGTTGAACACTTGCATGGAATGACTCCTTTTGATGAGGGTTGCGAGCAGTCTCGAGCTTGCCACCATGGCAAGGTCAAGTTCTGGAGTGATCTGCCGGGCTGGCATTCGGCACCGGGCTCGGCCAAGCTGCGTCCATCTATGACTTGAACTCAGGAGATTCAGCCATGCGCTGGTCAGCTTTCAGCCTGTTTGGCTTACTCAGCCTTTTCGCCGCCGTGCCTTCGGTCAATGCTGCCGGGGAGGATTATGGTGTGCTGATCATTTCCCGCGAGCGACTGGAAGTCGCAACGAGCTGCGAAATCGGCGTGTACATCCAGGACCAGTTGGCAGCGCGTCTGTTCCAGGAGCAAAGCACGTCTTTCAACCTGCCGCCGGGCAATGTGACCTTGCGTCTCAAACTGTTGCCGGGCCAGGCACAGGGTTGCAACCCGGGCATGCTCGCACCGGGCTCTCAGGACATCCAGCTCAGAGCGGGTGATGTGCTGAAGTACCGGATCGCGATGACGCAGGAAGGGATGTACCTGAAGCGCGCCGATCTCGGGTACTGACACACCCCTTGTAGGAACGAGCCTGCTCACGATAGCGGTCTGACACTTACATCCATATTGGATGTGCCGCCGCCATCGCGAGCAAGCTTGCTCCTACAATTGGATCTGCGGTGAATATCAGATTGGTGCTTGACCTTGCCAGCATGGCAAGGTTGATCCTGTGGTCATCTACTACAGGGAGTGCGACCGATGTCCGAATCCACCACGTTCGATCTGCCGATAAACGGCATGACCTGCGCCAGTTGCGCGGGCCGTGTCGAGCGCGCCTTGAGCAACGTCATCGGCGCCAGTGCCGTCAGCGTCAACCTCGCCACTGAACAGGCGCGAGTTCAAGCGCCCACCGGCAGCTTGCCGGCGTTGATGGATGCGGTGGAAAAAGCCGGTTACAGCGTGCCGCAGCACAGTCTGGAATTGAGCATTGACGGCATGACCTGTGCTTCCTGCGTCGGCCGCGTCGAACGTGCGCTGAACAAAGTGCCGGGGGTGAAGAGCGTCAGCGTCAACTTGGCCAACGAACGCGCCCACCTCGAACTGCTCGGCCAGATCGACCCGCAAATCCTGATCGCCGCCGTGACCAAAGCCGGTTACACCGCCAGCGTCCGGGAAGCCGACCACCCACCTGCCGATAACCAACAACAGCGCCTGCACCGCGAGCGTCTGGCCTTGATCATGGCCATCGCCCTCGCGTTGCCACTGGTGCTGCCGATGCTGTTGCAGCCGTTCGGCGTGCACTGGATGCTCCCAGCCTGGGCACAATTCGCCCTGGCCACGCCGGTGCAATTCATCTTCGGCGCACGGTTTTATGTTGCTGCGTGGAAAGCCGTGCGCGCCGGCGCGGGCAACATGGATTTGCTGGTCGCCCTCGGCACCAGCGCCGGTTATGGCTTGAGCGTGTACGAATGGGCCACGGCCACCGACCGTATGCCGCACCTGTATTTCGAAGCCTCGGCGGTGGTGATCGCGTTGGTGCTGCTGGGCAAATACCTGGAAAGTCGCGCCAAGCGCCAGACCGCCAGCGCCATCCGCGCCCTTGAAGCCTTGCGCCCGGAACGGGCGATTCAGGTGATCGATGGCCGCGAGCAGGAAGTCGCCATCAGCGCCTTGCGTCTCAATGATCTGGTGATGGTCAAACCCGGCGAGCGTTTCCCCGTGGACGGCGACGTGATCGAAGGCCAGAGCCATGCCGACGAAGCCTTGATCAGCGGCGAAAGCCTGCCGGTGCCCAAGCAACCCGGCGACAAGGTCACGGGGGGCGCAATCAATGGTGAAGGCCGGTTGCTGGTGCGCACCCAAGCCCTGGGTGCAGAAACCGTGCTGGCGCGGATCATTCGCTTGGTGGAGGACGCACAAGCCGCGAAAGCGCCGATCCAGAAACTGGTGGATAAAGTCAGCCAGGTGTTTGTGCCCACGGTGCTGCTGATTGCCTTGGCAACCCTGATCGGTTGGTGGCTGTACGGTGCACCAATGGAAACCGCGCTGATCAACGCCGTCGCCGTGCTGGTGATCGCCTGCCCTTGCGCCCTCGGGCTGGCCACGCCGACGGCGATCATGGCCGGTACCGGCGTCGCGGCACGCTACGGGATATTGATCAAGGACGCCGAGGCATTGGAGCGCGCCCACGAAGTCAGCGCCGTGGTGTTCGACAAGACCGGCACATTGACCTCGGGCGCACCGCGCATCGCGCATTTGAGTGCGATCGACGGCGACGAAGCGACCCTGTTGCAACTGGCCGGTGCCCTGCAACGCGGTAGCGAGCATCCGCTGGCCAAAGCGGTTCTCGACGCCTGCACCGAACGCGACTTGGGCGTGGCCGATGTCACCGACAGCCAGTCCCTGACCGGGCGCGGCATTGCCGGCACCCTTGAGGGTCGTCGGTTGGCGCTGGGCAATCGACGCCTGTTGCAAGACTGCGAGTTAGAACCAGGCTCTCTAGCTGAATCGGCCACGGCCTGGGAAACCGAAGGCCGGACCTTGTCCTGGCTGATCGAGCAAAGTCCCGAGCCTCGCGTGCTGGGTCTGTTCGCCTTCGGTGACACCCTCAAGCCCGGTGCGCTGCAAGCCGTGCAGCAACTCGCCGTCCGCCACATCAGCAGCCACTTGCTGACCGGTGACAATCGCGGCAGCGCCAACGTGGTCGCCCAGGCGCTGGGCATTAACGATGTGCACGCCGAAGTGCTGCCAGCAGACAAAGCCGCCACGGTTGCAGCGCTGAAGAAAACCGGTGTGGTGGCGATGGTCGGCGACGGCATCAACGACGCCCCGGCGCTGGCTGCCGCCGACATCGGCATCGCCATGGGCGGAGGTACCGACGTGGCCATGCATGCAGCCGGGATCACCCTGATGCGTGGCGATCCGCGCCTGGTGCCGGCCGCGCTGGAGATCAGCCGCAAGACCTACGCGAAGATTCGGCAGAACCTGTTCTGGGCCTTCGTCTATAACCTGATCGGCATTCCACTGGCGGCGTTCGGGTTCCTCAACCCAGTGCTGGCCGGTGCGGCGATGGCATTGTCGAGCGTCAGCGTGGTGAGCAATGCGCTACTGTTGAAAACCTGGAAACCCTCGGATCTGGAGGACAATCGATGAACATCGGCCAAGCGGCCCGCCACAGTGGCCTGAGCGCGAAGATGATCCGTTATTACGAGTCCATCGGATTGCTCAAGGCCGCCCATCGCACCGACAGCGGTTACCGGGTGTATGGCGATGACGACCTGCACACGCTGGCCTTCATCAAGCGCTCACGGGATTTGGGGTTTTCGCTGGAAGAGGTCGGCAAACTGCTGACCCTCTGGCAGGACCGCCAGCGGGCCAGTGCCGATGTGAAAGCGTTGGCGCGTCAGCACATTGATGAGCTGAACCAGAAGATTCGCGAACTGGAGCAATTGCGCGATACATTGCAGGATCTGGTCGAGCATTGTCAGGGCGATCATCGACCGGATTGCCCGATCCTGAAAAACCTGGAGTCGGGTTGCTGTGCTGACGCGGTCCGCGCCTGAATATCGATGCTGGTGTAGGTGGAAGACAAAAAAACCGGCCGAAGCCGGTTTTTTCTTTAGCCGATCACTGCATCCAGGGCGGAGGCGGTTCTTCGGCCTTGTCGGGCGGTGCGTCGTCTGCCGCACGGACCGCTTGCTTGCGTGCTTCATCCAGGCGGGCAGCCTCGATCTCGCGCATGATGCCGCCCACGTCGGCCAGCTCTTCCGGTTCGTCGAACTCACCGGTCAGGACGCTGTTCGGGTGCAAGGTGCCGGCTTCGTACAAGGCCCACATCTCTTTGGCGTACCGGGTCTGCTTCAATTCCGGTGCAAACCGGCCGAAGTAGGACGCCATGTTGCCCACATCCCGTTCCAGCATGCTGAACGCGTGGTTGTTGCCCGCCGCATCCACCGCTTGTGGCAGGTCGATGATCACCGGGCCGGTCGGCGTCAGCAGCACGTTGAACTCGGACAGGTCACCGTGCACCAGACCGGTACACAACATCAGCACGATCTGCGAAATCAGGAACGCGTGATACTCGCGCGCCTGGTCCGGCTCCAGGACCACGTCGTTCAGACGCGGTGCCGCATCGCCGTATTCGTCGGCCACCAGTTCCATGAGCAGCACGCCTTCAAGGAAGTCGAACGGCTTGGGCACCCGCACACCGGCACCGGCCAGACGGAACAGCGCCGCCACTTCGGCGTTCTGCCAGGCGTCTTCGGTTTCCTTGCGGCCAAACTTCGAGCCCTTGGCCATCGCACGAGCCTGACGGCTGTTGCGCACCTTGCGGCCTTCCTGATACTCGGCCGCCTGACGGAAACTGCGTTTATTCGCCTCCTTGTAAACCTTGGCGCAACGTAACTCGTTGCCGCAGCGCACCACATAAACAGCTGCTTCTTTACCACTCATGAGTGGGCGCAGCACCTCGTCGACCAGACCGTCCTCGATCAGGGGTTCAATGCGTTTTGGAGTCTTCATCAGCTTTTATTGTGGGTCCTTTATTACCAAACACGCGAAAGTCATTCGTTATACGGCAATCCAGTCACGGGTGGGAGGGGGTGCCGACCTATGAACACTGCCAGGAACAACAAGAAGCACACAATGTGCCGGATTGATCACGCAATCCCGACGTTCATCGTGACGCCAAAGATCATAGCCGAGCCGGCATGAGGTGTTGTGCAGAGCCTGCGAAGGCATGTGTGACAGAAGCTGACATCCGGGCTCATCCCCTTCGCAGGATATTTCTCTCAAATCACCTTTCGATGATGGCGGTCACGCCCTGCCCTCCCGCCGCACAAATCGAAATCAACCCGCGCCCCTTGCCCGCCGCATCCAGCAGCTTCGCCAGGTTGGCCACGATGCGCCCGCCGGTTGCCGCAAACGGATGCCCCGCCGCCAACGAGCTGCCCTTGACGTTGAGCCGGCGGCGGTCGATCGATCCGAGTGCGGCGTCGAGGCCGAGGCGGGTTTTGCAGTAGTCGGGGTCCTCCCAGGCTTTCAAGGTGCATAACACTTGCGCGGCAAAGGCTTCGTGGATTTCGTAGTAATCGAAGTCTTGCAAGGTCAGGCCGTTGCGCGCCAGCAAGCGCGGGACCGCATAGACCGGCGCCATCAGCAAACCTTCGGCACCGTTGACGAAATCCACCGCCGCCGCCTCGCCATCGCGCAGGTACGCGAGAATCGGTAAGCCACGCGCCTTTGCCCACTCCTCACTGCCCAGCAGCACCAACGATGCGCCATCGGTCAGCGGCGTCGAGTTGCCCGCCGTCAGTGTGCCCTTGGAGCTTTTCTCGTAGGCCGGTTTAAGCGAGGCAAGTTTTTCCAGCGTCGAATCCGCACGCAGGTTGTTGTCGCGGGTGAGGCCGAGGAACGGTGTCATCAAATCGTTGTGCCAACCTTCGGCATAGGACGCCGCCAACTTCTGATGGCTCTCCAGTGCCAGTTGATCCTGGGCTTCACGGGGGATGTTCCAGGTCTGAGCCATCAATTCACAATGCTCGCCCATGGACAGACCGGTGCGCGGTTCGCCGTTGCGCGGGAATTCGGGGATCAGGTGTTTAGGGCGCAATTGCAGGAAGGTCTTCAGTTTGTCGCCGGTGGTCTTGGCGCGATTGGCTTGCAGCAGAATCCTGCGCAGCCCTTCACTGACACTGATCGGCGCATCGGAGGTGGTGTCGACGCCACCGGCAATGCCGCACTCGATCTGGCCCAGGGCAATCTTGTTCGCCACCAGCAACGCCGCTTCCAGCCCGGTGCCGCAGGCCTGCTGAATGTCATACGCTGGGGTGGCTGGCGACAACCGCGAACCGAGCACGCATTCGCGCGTCAGGTTCATGTCCCGCGACAATTTGAGCACCGCGCCGGCGACCACTTCGCCAACGCGCTGGCCATGCAGGTTGTAGCGTTCGATCAGGCCTTCGAGGGCGGAGGTGAGCATCGACTGATTGCTGGCCGTGGCGTATTGGCCGTTGGAGCGAGCGAAGGGAATGCGGTTACCGCCAATGATCGCGACGCGACGCAACTGAGTCATGAAAAGCTCCTGATGAAAAATCAAAATCCTACAATGATCAAGCGTAGGCCTTATCTCGCGGATCGAACGACTGATCGCCGTTGATGGTCCACACTTTGAACCCCAGCCACTGGAGCGTGTTCCATGTCCGACCGCTATATCGACTTCGCCAATTCGTCCATCGGCCATCGTCTGGTCGGCGCCCTGGGGCTGCCTTCACCCACGCGGCTGGAGCGCTGGCAAGCGGGCCGGTTGCGTCCGGTGGAAGGAGCGTTGCTGATCGGTGGCGGCCCGCTGACAGAAAAAATCAGCTCACTCGCCCACCGCCTGACCGATGCGATCTACAGCTACGGCACCGAGCCTTCGATGGCGACAGCATGGATTCCCGGCCACGGGCCGAAACTCAAAGCCGTGGTGTTCGACGCCAGTGACCTGGTGCACACCGACCAGCTCAAACAGCTGCGCGAATTCTTCCAGCCGCTGATGAAAAACCTCGATCAATGTGCGCATCTCGTGCTGCTCGGGCGGGCACCGGAAACTCTGAGCGATCCGTTCGCCGCCAGTGCGCAACGTGCGTTGGAAGGCTTCAGCCGTTCGTTGGCCAAGGAGTTGCGCAGCGGCAGCACGTTGCAATTGATTTACGTTGGCGAGGGTGCTGAAGACCAACTCGAAGGCCCGTTGCGGTTTTTCCTCTCGCCCAAAAGTGCCTTCGTGTCCGGGCAAGTCATTCGCCTGGCACCGTGCGCCACTCAAGTGACGGACTGGACGCGCCCGCTCGCCGGGCGCAAAGCCTTGATCACCGGGGCAGCGCGAGGCATTGGCGCTTCGATTGCCGAAACCCTGGCCCGTGACGGCGCCGACGTCATCCTGCTCGACGTACCACCGGCCAAGACCGATCTCGAAGCCCTCGCCGCCCGTCTCGGTGGCCGCAGCATTACCCTGGATATCTGCGCCGAAGACGCCGCTGCACAGTTGATCGAACAGTTGCCCGACGGCGTCGACATCGTGGTGCACAACGCGGGCATCACCCGGGATAAAACCCTGGCCAACATGACCCCGGAATTCTGGGACGCGGTGCTCGCGGTCAACCTCAAGGCTCCGCAAGTGCTGACCAAGGCCCTGCTCGACAACGGCACCTTGCACGACAATGGCCGGGTGATTCTGCTGGCCTCCATCAGCGGCATCGCCGGCAATCGCGGGCAAACCAATTACGCGGCGAGCAAGGCCGGGTTGATGGGTCTTGCGCAGGCGTGGGCGCCGCTGCTTCAAGAGCGCGGTATCAGCATCAACGCGGTGGCTCCGGGCTTCATCGAAACGCAAATGACCGCACACATTCCGTTCGGCCTGCGTGAAGCCGGGCGGCGCATGAGCTCACTCGGTCAGGGTGGCCTGCCGCAAGACGTCGCCGAAGCCGTTGCCTGGCTCGCGCAGCCGGGTACCGGTGCGTTCACCGGGCAAGCGCTGCGGGTTTGCGGACAAAGTGTTCTGGGGGCATAGACATGATCACCGACTGGCACACGCTCAACCACGAACCCAGCCTTCCGGGCCTGTATGCGCGGGCAGCGACACGCCGCAAAATCACCGGCACCACCCTGCCCCGCTCGGGTTTGCGCTGCTGGCTGAATGTCGACCCCAAGCGACTGGAGGCCTATCGCAAGGTCTGCGGTTTTGTCGACAACGGTCTGCTGCCACCGACGTATCCGCACATTCTCGGCTTCGCGTTGCAGATGCAATTGCTCACCGCCAGAGAGTTTCCGTTCCCGCTGCTGGGGCTGATTCACTTGAGCAATCGCATCCAGGTGTTTCGCCCCATGGGCGGAGTGAGCCGAGTGCGAGTCAGCGTGCAAGTGCACAACCTGCAACCCCACGCCAAGGGCGCGACGTTCGATCTGGTCACGACCCTGGACGATCAGTTGGGGTCGCTGTGGGAAGAACAAAGTCAGATGCTCTGTCGCGGCGTCAAACTCGACGGCGAGCCGGTCGAGGAGGTGTTGGCATCGACCCTGGCAATGACCGAAATCGCACGCTGGACAGCGCCCTCGGACATTGGGCGGCAGTACGCCAAAGTGTCCGGCGACTACAACCCGATTCACCTGAGTGCGGCCAGCGCCAAACTCTTTGGTTTCCCGACCGCCATTGCTCATGGCTTATGGAACAAGGCGCGCACCTTGGCGGCGCTCGCCGAGTATCTGCCGGCGGCGAACATCGAAATCGCCATGCAGTTCAGGAAACCGGTGCGCCTGCCCAGCGAAGTGACATTGACGGCCAGCGCGCCGGGATCGAGCGGGGACTTGCAGTTGCTGGGCGCCGGGGATCTGGAACACATGGTCGGGCATTGGCGCCCGGTTGCCTGACAAAGACGAGGGTCTTGATGCGGCAGTAGATGGTTAATTGTGAATATATAACTTAAGTTTTTACGGCTTCATCACCGCATCATTACGCCGCGCCGCGCCCTGCACTCCCTTGATTTATAAGAAGTTTCCCGACACAAGAATACAAATACCCCCTCCAACGAACTAATCCTAAAGAAATGCCATCACGCCGATATCAAACGGGTTAATACCAAGTTGAGAATGGCGCTGCGCAGCCCTTGCGATTGTTATGTGAACAACGGACGAAGGCATTGTCGGCAATAGAACCGGCGAGCCTTCGTAGACAACTACGTTGTGTCAGGTGCAAGGAATCTCGCTCATGAACAATCAAGTGTGGTGCAAATCGGCAATCGCATTAGCGCTCATCCTCTCGCTCGGCCTCAGCGGTTGCAGCAGTGGCGGTGGCGGTCATCACAGCAGTTCCGGCGGTTCCGACGATACTGCCGCAGCAGACGGGACGGGCGGCACTGGTGATACGGCCGGCACCGGCGGAACGGGTGGCACGGCAGGCACTGGCGGAACCGGTGGCACCGGCGATACGGCTGGCACAGGCGGCACAGGCACCGGTGGTACTGGCGGTACTGGCGGCACTACTGACCCGACGAATCCCACCAACCCCACCAACCCTACAAATCCAACAAATCCAACCAATCCCGTGGTGCCCTCGCTGGTGACCACGACGCTGCTACAGGACGTCGGTAAAACCGTCAGTGGCGTGGGCGACGGCGTAGGCCAGGTCGGCGACTCGCTGAGCGGTGTTCCAGTGGCGGGTGGCGTCGTGCAAAGCGTGGTCAATACCACCGGCAATGTCGTCACTACGCTCGGTGACGGTGTGACCAATGGCATCGGAAAACTCAGCACCAACCCTGACGGCCTCAGCGTTACCACTTCGGCAGTGGGCGGCGTGGTGCAGGATGTCGGCAACGGTGTTTCCGATCTCAGCGGCAAATTGGCCACGACCACCAACAGCATTCCGGTCGTCGGTGGGGTGGTGACCAAAGTGGCCCCCGTGCTGGATGGCCTCGGCGAGAAAGTCACCATGCTCGGCGACACGCTGAGCCTTGCCACCAGCACCGGTCCTCTGGGCTCGGTCACAGAGCAATTGGGCAGCAAACTGGTGCCGGTGATTGCCCTGGCAGAGTCCACCACCAACAAGATCGGTGACAGCACCGGCCTCGGTGCGCCATTGAACGGCATCATCGGCAAAGTCGGCACCACGGTCGACGGTCTCGGCACCCGCGTCACGACGGTCGGCGAGGGCAACGCACTGACCAACACGGTCGGTGGCGCATTGAGCAACACCGGAACAACTCTCGGCACGTCGGGTGGTCTGCTCACCAGCGGCACAAGTTCTGGCGGCGGCTTGGGCGGCACGGGTCTGCTGGAAACGGTGGGCGGCGCCGTGGTGAATGTCAGCAGTGGCCTGAACGCGGGTAACACTAACGGCGTCATCAGCTCGGCAGGCGTGACCGGTGCTACCGGCGGCAATCTTGTTGCGACAATCGGCGGTGCGCTGGGTGGCTCGGGCGTTGCCAATACCGCTCCAACAGCACCACTGGGCACGCTGGGCGTGACCGTCGGTGCCGCGATCAATCCGGTGACCGCCACCGTTACGAACGTGACCCAAAACGTCGGCGCCGCCACCGGGCTCGGTACACCCCTGGCCGGGTTGACCACTCAAACCGGTGGTGCCGTCGCCAGCCTCGGCGGGGCGATCGCCGGCAGCACGACCAACCCGGTCGTCACAGCGGTCGGCAACACCGTCGCCACCGTAGGTGGCACAGTCGCAGCCGTTGGTGGGCTGGTGACGGGTACCACGAGCGGCACCTCAACAACCGGTGGCGTCGGCGGCGTACTCGGCGGCTTGACCGGAGCCTTGGGTGGCGCGTTGGGCGGCAACAATCGCTGAATTGCACCTGGCCGTTCGACGGCCGCACCTACAGCGCCTACGCTTGGTTGATGGCGCAAGATTCTCATCGATCTTGCGCCTTTTCTTTGGATCACAAAGATCCAGACGCTGCTGTTGTTCGAACACGGAGTGTCCTATGCGCGTCACCACGTCCTTGCTGTTGCTGACTCTGAGTTCCACTGCTCTCGCCGAAACCCTCCCCAGTTTTCTCAACACCAACGAAACCCTTCGCAACCTGCCCGCACCCAACCTGCCCGCCGACGCTTACCGTCCGAGTGCCGCACCGCTGCAAGTGCCAGAACCCGGTGCCACCCAGACCCAACCGTTGCTGATGGGCACCAAAATCAACCTCAAGACCGTGCAGATCGAAGGCGGGACGATTTATCCCCTGAGCGAACTCGCCGCGCTCTACCAACCCTTGATCGGCCATGAAACCAGCCTCGCCGATCTGATCGAAGCCACCCGCAGCATCACCCGTCGATATCAACAGGACGGTTACCTGCTGTCCTACGCTTTCCTGCCGCAACAGCCCTTCGACAATGGCGTGGCGCGCGTGGTGTTGGTGGAGGGTTACATCAAGGATTACCAACTGCAGGGCGACGTCGGACGGGTCAAAGGCCTGCTCGACAAACTGGTGGCCAAACTCCAGGCCGAACGTCCTCTGACCCGCAAGACTTTCGAGCGCTACACCACGCTGATGAGCCGCATTCCTGGCGTCACCTTGCAGGCCCAAGTGCCACCGCCAGGCACCACCGATGGCGCCGCCTACCTTGAGGCCCAGGCCAGCCGAAAACCCTTCACCAGCACCTTGAGCACCACCGAAACCAATCGCAACAGCCTCCAGGCCTTGCTCGGTGTGAGCAGTAATTCCCAGACGTCCATGGGTGAACAGGTCACTCTGAGCGGCCTGTTCCCCCCGGGCGACGATCACGAACATTACTACCGACTGGACTACAACCAGTTCCTCAATGCCGAGGGCACCCAACTGGCCCTGTCCGCCTCACGCTATCGCGCAGATCCGGGCACCAACGTGCAACTGGACAACGGCTTGCAGCTTAAGCCGCATCGGGAAAACGACCGTTACTCCGTCGGCTTCAACCATCCGTTGATGGCCTCGCCCAATGAACTGCTCAACGCCGGTGCACGCCTGTACGCCGTCAACGACAAAACCGAATACGCCGTCGTCGGCTATCCGTTGAGCGTCGAAGAACGCACCGACGTCCGCGCGCTCGCCGCTGAAAGCGACTGGCGCAAGGCCAATGAAAAACAACTGCGCATCCTCAGTGGCGGGCTGTATCAAGGCATCGACGGCATGGGCGCGAAAACCAACAACAGCGCCTACGACCTGGACTTTTTTCGCCTGCGGTTATCGGGCGTGCAGAGCGACAAATTCTTCGAAAACTGGCAAGGCGTGATGTCGGCGGCGCTGTACTGGAGCGACGACAGCCTGCCCGACAGCGAGCGCGCAGTGTTCGGCGGGCAGAACTTCGGTCGCGGCTACCCTGACGATCAAGCCTCCGGCGACAAAGGATGGGGCGCGGCTTACGAAGTGAACTACAGCTTTCATCGGGAGGGGAGCTGGGTACGCATTCTGCAACCCTATGGCGTGCTCGACCGTGCCAAGACCTGGTTCAACGAATTGCCGGTCAAGAGCAACGACATGTCATCGGTCGCCGTGGGTTTGAGATTTGGCGATGCCAAGTACTACAACGTCTCCCTGGAAGCCGCCAAGCCGATGTCCGATGAAGCGCTGGACACCTTCAACCGCCGGCCGCGATACAGCATCAGTTTCAGTTACCAGTTGTAGGAATGGGGGAGTGGCATCCGGATGATCGGGTGCCAGTCATACCGCCATCGCTGGCAAGCCAGCTCCTACAGTTTTTGCGTCGGACATGAATGATTCGAACGGCACCAAGCCTGTGGGAGCAAGCTTGCTCGCGATGAGGCCGGTGCATCCAACATCGATGTTGACTGACAGACCGCCATCGCTGGCAAGCCAGCTCCTACAGTGTTTGCGTCGAACATGAATGATTCGAACGGCACCAAGCCTGTAGGAGCAAGCTTGCTCGCGATGAGGCCGGTACATCCAACATCGATGTTGACTGACAGGCCGCCATCGCTGGCAAGCCAGCTCCTACAGTGTTTGCGTCGAACATGAATGATTCGAACGGCACCAAGCCTGTAGGAGCAAGCTTGCTCGCGATGAGGCCGGTACATCCAACATCGATGTTGACTGACAGGCCGCCATCGCTGGCAAGCCAGCTCCTACAGTGTTTGCGTCGGACATGAATGATTCGAACGGCACCAAGCCTGTAGGACAAGCTTGCTCGCGATGAGGCCGGTGCATCCAACATCGATGTTGGATGTATCGGCACTCCGGGCGTTTGCCATAAGGGACTCGCCGTAAGGGCGAAACCATAAGCCGCCATTACTGCGAAACGGATAGTTACTCAATCAACCAGGAGCATGGTCGGCCCAGAGGCCGCCAAGTCACCCCTTGACCAAATACATCTGCGGCTGAGGAAACAAATTGTTCAGCGTCTCCAACAACCGCACGTGATAAATCGGCTTGCGAAACAAATCGAGTACCTGCAACCGAAGCAAGTCACTGACATCCTCCATACCCGCATGCCCGGACATCACAATCACCGGCAAATGCTCACGCGACGTATGCTCGCGCAGCCGCTTGATCAACGACATGCCACTCTCCTCCGGCATGCGCAGGTCCGTGATGACCAGCGCAATATCCGGATGACGCGTCAAATGCTGCAACGCAATCTTGACCGAAGTCGCCGTGTAGCAATTGAACCCTTCACCCTCAAGCAACTCCGCCAACTCAAGCAATGCATCCTCTTCGTCATCGACCAGAAGAAGCTGCTGGCGTGGCTGTGCGAGCGCATTCATAAGGCAATACCTGCAATGGACTAAGCACTGACGTTAGGAGCAAATTCTCGTCTCAATCAGGGCTCGCTGGGGTTGCAGCTTTGCGACCCAGTGCCGTTCCGATCTGACCGAATATAGTCTTGATGTCGTCCCCCAGGTCGCTACTGAGCCCGGCAATCACCACCGCAACCATCGCTGCCACAATCGCATATTCAATACCCGAAGCACCCTCGGTATCCCTCACCAGTCTCCTGTAACTGAAGAAAACGATTTCCAATTTGACCTTCTGAACCAGTGTGGAAATAGACATAACGTTCTCCTGGACGACGACGGGTGTTGCACGGACGCAACATGATTCCCCAGTGCCAGCATCAGCATTGTCGGCATTACCCACCCCAACAACTGTAAATACGCATTAATACAAAAGTATTAGTCGGTTCGTTGACGTCATAAAACAGTGTCATTTCATCGGGCATCGCTGTTTGGAGGCTTATTTTTTCCTCTCGGTAATGGCATTTCGCTCTACCTGCGCTACGGTCAAATAGCGAAATAGTTCAATGTTCATAGCTGCCTGATTGCGAAGTTTTCTCGTTAGATAGAACGAGTTCTGTAGCAGCAGGAAAGGGAGAGCCGTCATGAACAGCCGTATTACCCTGGGTCTCGCCGGTTTGTTTTTGATCGGCGCCATCATTGCCGGATATTGGGGCGTCTCATTGAGCCGCCAACCGGCCCCCGAACCCGTTGTCCAGGTCACCGACACCCCACCGGTTGTCGCCACTCCGGCGTCGATGCCTGCGGATGATCTCACTCGACATCCGGTGGTCGTGCTGGTCAACAATGTCGCGGCCTTTGTACCGATCACCGCCGCCGACGTGACCGTGGAAAAACTGCGCACGGTACCAGCCGGCAGCCTGACCCGCCTCGACCAGGTGATCGGACGCACGCCATGGCGAGCCCTCAGCGCCGGCACCTGGCTCAACGACGCCAGTTTCGAAGCCGGCAGCCAACTGTCACGCATGATCCGCATCGATGAGCGTGCCCTGGCGGTCGCCGTGGACGAAGTGATCAATGTCGGCGGGCAACTGACGCCCGGCGACTATGTCGATGTATTGCTGTTTCTGCGTAAAGACACCCTCAACCTTCAACCGTCGTCGCAGCTTGTGATACCGGCCTTGCGGGTGCTCGGCGTAGGCGAACAAATGGGTTTGACCAACGACGGCCAGCCTTCCAGCCCGACGGCCAACCAAGACGAAAAACTCAAGCAAGACCAGAAGCGCGCCGCGGCCCGGACCGTGTTGCTCGCCGTTCCCGAACAACTGGTGAGCCGCCTGATGCTCGCAGCCCAGGTCGGGGTGTTGCGCCTGGCGGTCCGCAGTGCCGATGAACAACGCCTGGCCCGCTACTGGGCCGGTGAGCGTGTTTCGGCAACCACGCTGGCCAATGCCAACCGCGAACTCCTGCAATTCAGCCAACTGGCCATGACCGCTCCTCCCCCGAAATCTGCCCCGGTCAGCAATGGCAACGCACCGCGCAAGCCCAGTGTGGAAGTCATTCGTGGCAACGAAATCACCCAACAGACCCCCTGAGCCGAGCAAGGACGCCTTTCCATGCGCAGACGCTCTACGCCGTTGTTCAACCGCCTCGAAAACGGCGACATCGATAAACGCAGTGGGTTATCGCAATGAGCCAGAACCTGAATCAGACCTTCCTCGCAATCACGCGTAACAACACCGACCTCGAATGGCTGCAAGGCGCCCTCGCGCCTTTGGGTCAAGTGGTCAGTGCCGGTGGCGGCAGCCTCGATGAACTGCTCGCGCTGGTCGACGTGACCTTCGCCAGCCTGGTGTTCGTCGGCCTGGACCGCGACCATGTGGTGGCCCAAAGCGCATTGATCGAGGGCGCGCTGGAAGCCAAGCCGATGCTGGCGATCGTCGCGCTCGGTGACGGCATGGACAACCAGCTTGTGCTCAATGCCATGCGTGCCGGTGCCCGGGATTTTGTCGCCTATGGCTCGCGCTCCAGCGAGGTCGCGGGCCTGGTACGGCGCCTGAGCAAACGTCTGCCGCAAGTGACGCCTAACACGCACCTGGCCGGCCTGACCGTCCTCTATGGCGTACAGAGCAATGCCGACGGCGCCTTGCTCGCGACCCACATGGCGCAAGTGGTGCAGAAGAGTGGACAACACACGTTGCTGCTTGATCTGGGCTTGCCCCGAGGCGACAGCCTGGCCCTGCTCGGTCTGGAGAGCTCGTTTCACTTCGGCGATGCGTTACGCCACTTGCGACGCCTCGATGCCACGCTGATCGACAGCGCGTTCACCAGTTGCGAAGCCGGGCTGCGCATTCTCGCCTATGCCAGCAGCGATGAACCACTGGAGCACACCAGCGCCGCCGAGTTGTATATGTTGCTCAGCGCCCTGCGCCAACACTTCCAGCACATCGTCGTGAACCTCACCGGTCAGCCGGACAGCGAGGCACTGCGCACCTTCGTCAGCCATTGCGACAAGCTGCTGTGGTACACCGATCAGAACGTGCTCGACTGTCGCCGCAACCTCGCCGTGCTCAACGCATGGCGTGAAAAAGGCATGAAGCTCGATCACGCCAGGCTGTTGATCGACCGCTACCTGCGCAACGTCGCGCCCGACTCCGAAACCCTCGGCAAAACCTTCGATCTGGAGATCATCGCCACGCTCGCCTACAGCCCGGAGGTCCGCCTCAACGCCAAGAACCAGGGCGTGACGCTGTTCGAACTGGCGCCTCGCGAAGGCCTCACCCAAAGCCTGCGCGCCCTCGGCGAACGCCTGGCCAAACGCTCCGAAGGCCTGGCCAAACCCAAGGCCGGTTGGTTCGACCGCTTGCGAGGTGTGCAATGAGCAGCGAAAAACTTTTCGGCGCCACGCAACGCGCCGCCATTGGCAACACTGACCATGACGGCCTGAAACTGGTCTTGCACCGCTACATCATCGACGCCATCGAAGAGTCCGGCAAAAACCTGCTGGAAGGCTCGCGGCAAGTGCTATCGCAATTTGTGATCGACAAAGTGGCCGAGTACATCGCGCGTCTGCACCTGGCCATTTCCCGCTATGAAATGGAGCGCCTGGCCGAAGAGATCGTCGACGAACTCACCGGTTTCGGCCCGCTGGAAGTGTTGCTGCGTGACACGGCGGTGACCGAGATTCTGGTCAACGGCCCCCATCGAGTGTTCGTTGAACGCGAGGGCGTGCTGCACCTGAGCGACTTGCGTTTCATCGACTCGCACCACGTTGAACGCGTCATGCAACGGATTCTCGCGCCACTGGGGCGACGGCTCGACGAGTCCTCGCCGATGGTCGATGCGCGCCTGCCCGATGGCAGCCGGGTCAACGCGATCATTCCACCGATTGCCCTCGATGGTCCGTGCCTGTCGATCCGGAAGTTTCGCCAGGACATGCTCAAAAGCACCGACCTGATGGCCATGCAAACCATCGATCAGGCGATTTACGATTTCATTCAGGAAGCCGTGGGCAAGCGCTGCAATATTCTGATCAGCGGCGGCACCGGCACCGGCAAGACCACGCTGCTGAACATTCTCAGTCAACTGATCAACCCCAATGAACGACTGGTGACCATCGAAGACGTCGCCGAGTTGCAACTCGGCCACCCGCACGTCGTGCGCCTGGAAACCCGTCCGCCGAATGCCGAGGGCCATGGCGAGGTGAAATCCAGCGACTTGATTCGCAACGCCCTGCGGATGCGCCCGGACCGGATCATCCTCGGCGAGATTCGTGGTGTCGAAGTGGTCGACGTGCTCACGGCCATGAACACCGGCCACGACGGCTCCATGAGCACCGTGCACGCCAACAACGCCCAGGACGCGTTGCTGCGCCTGGAAACCCTGGTCGGCCTGACTGGCCGCACCATCGCCGAACGCACCCTGCGACAAATGATCTGCGCGGCACTGGACGTCGTCATCCAGCTGACGCGCTTGCCCGACGGCCGCCGCTGCGTCAGCGAAGTGGTCGAGGTGATTGGCGTGCGCGATGACGTGTATGTCACCAACACACTGTTCCGTTTCGACCGTCGTACCGGTTTTGGCTTTTTGCGCGAAGCGGTCAACCCCGCTGGCGACAAATTGCGCCGCGAAACGACGCTCGCCCCTTCGGCGTATTGAGGCCTCGACATGCTCAGACCCGCGCTGCTGATCCTTGTTTGTCTGATCCTGTTCGGGCTGTCGCTGCGCTTTCTCTATAGCGGGCTGCGCCAGAACGGCACCGAGCGAATTCTTGGCCGTCTGAGCCAGGGACAACCGCAACGGATGCTGCCGAAATCATCCTGGAGCGGCCTCGAACGCGCGTTCCTGCGCGCAGGGCTCGGGCGCCCCACCGAACGGCTGGGCCTGTGGATTTCGTTGTGGGCATTGGGCGTGCTGATGGGGTTTGTCGTGTCGGGCTGGCTCGGCGCGTTGGTGTTGCTGGTGATGCCCCCGGTGATCGTGCGGCTGTTTGTCAGTTGGCGTTATCAGCGTCGCCTCACACGCATGATTGAACAACTGCCGACCTTGCTCGATCACGCCGTGCGCAGCCTGAAATCCGGCCGGACACTGTCCGATGCCGTGCTGGGCGCCATCGACACCGCCGCAGACCCGCTCAAAGATGCCATGGGCCGGGTTCAGCGCAACGTGCAGTTAGGCGTTGGCCTGGCCGAGGCCACTTCGGACTTTGCCGAACTGTACGAGAAAGATGAGCTGCGTCTGTTCGCACTCGGTTTGAAGGTCAATCACCGTTACGGCGGCAATGCCAGCGAGTTGCTGGAAAACCTGATCAAGATGATCCGCGAGCGGGAGCAGGCGGCGCGTCAATTGCGCGCAATGACCGGTGAAACCCGCATCACTGCGTTGGTTCTGGCGCTGCTTCCGGTCAGCGTTGCAGCTTACTTTCTGGCCACCAACCCGACCTATCTTCAGTGCATGTGGAGGGACAGTTCCGGACAAATGATGCTGGTGAGCGCGTTCGCTCTGCAGGTGGTCGGTTGCTTTGCGCTGTGGCGCATGATGCGCACCCTATGAAGATCTCATTACTGATCTGCGCGCTGCTGTTTCTCGGGGCTGGTCTGTTGTTGCTGCACAATTTGCTGGAACAACGACGCCGAGCGCGCCAGGTGACCCTGCGACTGGATGGCAAGTTGTCTGGCGACAACCGTTTCAACCAATGGCTGCAAATGCTGGGCGCCAGCCGTCTCGGGCAACTGTCGGTCAACATGGACAACGAAACCCTGACGCTGCTCAACCGTCTGGGGTGGCGCAGCGCCCGCCAGCGTTCACTGTTCGCCGCGCTGCAAGTGGGCGTGCCCTTGCTGGCGTTGGTTTTGTGCTTGCTCGGCCAGGAGCTGTTTTACCCGACGGTAAAAAACCACTGGGTGGCCCCGATCATCGCCATCGGCTTCGGTTATCTACTGCCAAAACGCTTTCTGGCTGCCGCAGCACAACGTCGACAACAACAGCTCGTCGTCGAGACCTCAACCTTCATTACGCTGCTGCGCATCCTGTTCGAATCGGGCATGGCGGTGGAACAATCCCTGCGCGTCCTGAGCCAGGAAGGCAAGCAACTGCTGCCCGCCCTGACCCATGAACTGCGTCTGGTGCTGGCGCGGGTAGACTCCGGCCTGGAACTGGGCGAAGAACTGAACAAGTCCAGCCACTTGTTGGCGGTCCAGGAGTTCACTGACACCTGCGTGATCTTGCAACAGCTGATCTACCAGGGCGGTGGCGCGATGAAATCCCTGCTGGCACTCAAACAGTTACTCGATGACCGCCGCCTGACACGCCTGCAGGAATACATCTCCAAAATGTCCGCCAAAATGTCCATCGTGATGATGGTGTTTCTCTTCCCGGCGTTGTTGATCGTACTGGCAGGCCCGGGCTTTACCGCATTGAGCCGGGCGTTTGCTCATTAGAGAGCGCCGTTTTTGGAACAAGATGGTGGGTCAGGGACTTTTTGTTGCTCGCCGATTTTGTGTACCCCTGAAAACAGTGTAGGAGCGCGTGCAGCAGCAAGATCAGGTTGGTTGGCAGGCCGTCATCGCTGGCAAGCCAGCTCCTACAATTGGACGAGTGCAGCCGCAACGTCAGGTTGGTTGGCAGGCCGTCATCGCTGGCAAGCCAGCTCCTACAATTGGACGAGTGCAGCCGCAACGTCAGGTCGGCTGTCAGGCCGTCATCGCTGGCAAGCCAGCTCCTACAATTGGACGAGTGCAGCCGCAACGTCAGGTCGGCTGTCAGGCCGTCATCGCTGGCAAGCCAGCTCCTACAATTGGACTGTGTGCAGCCGCAACGTCAGGTCGGCTGTCAGGCCGTCATCGCTGGCAAGCCAGCTCCTACAATTGGACTGTGTGCAGCAGCAAGATCAGGTCGGCTGTCAGGCCGTCATCGCTGGCAAGCCAGCTCCTACAATTGATCTCCGTACACCCGCGCTTCTCACCACTCATCAGGCCGAGCGTTAGCTCGCCTTCAGCTTTTGATCTTGATCCACCCGCCCCCTCGGCAGGCTGAGTGGAGGTGTTTATCCGGGGATTGGCGCGCAGCGCCGTTCGACGCAGTCGAACTCATTGCATGTAGGTCGAAGCGAAGCCGACCGGAGGGCAATGCCCCCGGATGAATGCCGGAGCGAAGGAACGCCGAGCCTCAGCGAGGGGCCGTACGTAAGGGGCGAGACCTTTTGGTTACTTTTGGGGCGTTCCCAAAAGTGACTCGCCGTAAGGGCGAAACCGCCAGCCGCCGTTACCGCAAAAACGGATATGTACTCAATCAACCAACAGCCTGGTCGGCCCAGAGGCCGCCAAGGATCAATGCGCCGTAACCCGCTGCCGCAACCCGGAATTACTGGGCGACAACGCCAACGCCAACTGCGTCCGGTTATGCATATGCGTCAACCGCAAAACCTGCGACACATACAACTTCACCGTGTTCTCGGTAATCCCCAACTCACAGGCCACCTGATAATTGGTATTCCCCTTGCCCACCAACCGGGCCACATCCAGTTGCCGCGGCGACAGCTGATTGAAAATCGCCGGCATCTCGACCGAGTCAGTCTCCATAACACCCGGGTCATGTCGGTCTACCGATTGCGGGCCGCGTCGCACCTTGTCCAGGTCCTGATACAGATCATCGATCGACTCGGACAAGTACTGAAGCTTCTGATTCAAGTGGCCCAATTGCTGGTTCTTGTGCTTTTCCTGCAAGACCATTTCCTGACGCTGCAACCCTTCGAGCAGCTCATCCAGATCAATCGGCTTCTGGTAATAGTCGGCAATCCCGGCGCGCAACGCCTTGATCACGTCCTGCTTGTCGGCGCAGCCGGTGAGCATGATCGCTTCGAATGCACGATGCTTGCCCGACAGTCGTTGCAACTCCTCCACCAGCTGGATCCCGTCCATGCCAGGCATGTGCAGATCGCACAGCACCAGACCGATATCGAGGTCCTCCTTGAAACGCTCGATGGCCTGATGGCCGGACTCGCAAGGAACACAGCGGTAACCTTTGCTCTCCAGAAATTCACACAGTTCTTCAACGATCATTAGCGCATCGTCGACCACAAGGACTTTTACTGCCGAAGTAAACTTGTTCACGTGCAACTCCCTGTGAGGCCAAACATTGACCCGTCTTCACTGACAGCCACAGGCTGTACAACTACTGACTGAAAAATAGACTTAGTTTCCGGCGATGTACATACGAGTCATCTCTAATGGAACCACGCGAACGTCAGCATCAGGCCCACTAACACAAAGGGCGCAAATGGCTGCTTCTTTGACATTCCAGGTGCCAGGTAAAGAAGATGGCTTCTAAGCCCTTGACTCATATGAAGCCAGACTCTTGGCGCCAGCAGCAGCCAAAAAACACTGGCCAATCCGGCGCCGATAAACGTGCCCAATACATGTGTACCGTCCGTCGCAAGACCCAGTGCAGCCATCAGTTTTACGTCGCCGGCGCCCAAACGCCCCAGGGCATAGCCCGGCAAGGTGAACGCCAGAGCCAACAACAATGCCCAGCCACCCTGCTCTGCACCGGCCCCCAGCCAGGTTGTGCCGCTCCACAACAAATAAGCCAACGCCAACATCCCGGCCCCCAGGGTCAAGCTGTTGGCGATGTGACGTTCCCGAGCATCCTGTGCCGCGCAGAGCGCCAGCCAGATCAGTAGGACAACACTCTGCATCTGCTAATAAACGTCCGTTTTGGCTGAATGATTCTATGATGATATTACCTAGTGATGGTCAGGGTAGACGCACTCATGAGAAACAGCCTCCCGCACAAACAAAAAGGTGCCGCCGCGATTGAGTTCGCTCTGGTGTTCATCGTTTTTTTTTCCGTGTTCTACGGCATTGTCAGTTACAGCCTGCCGATGCTGCTGATGCAATCATTCAACCAGTCGACCGCCGAAGCCGTAAGGCGCAGCGTCGCGCTGGACCCGACCACACCCGGTTACGCAAGCGCGCTGACGGCGCTAGCCACGGCGGAGCTGAAGAATCAATTGTCCTGGATTCCCCCCGCGCTGGCATTCAATGCGGCCACCGACACCAGCGCCACATTCGTGGGCGGCGTATTGAAAGTCAGCGTCAACTACCCGACCAGTAAAATTAACGCCGTTATCCCGTTTCTGAACCTGCCGGTTATCGGTCAAGTGCCCAACCTGCCGGCCACCCTGACAGCCAGTTCGAGCCTGCAATTTTGAGCGCTGGGGACAAGTTGTTCGGCCGTCTGCTCAACCGCTATCCGCAGCCCCGGCAGGAGCCGCCCGAGACGCAGTGGGTGCAGTGTTTCGGTTTGCAGGTCCAACTCAATGCCGAAGGCCGGGTCATGCAGTTGACCGGTCCATTGCGGCATCTGCTGGCACAGCGGGTCCCGAACGCCCGGGCGCCTCATCTTCTCGACTTGCTTTTACCCCACAGCAGCCTGGCCATCGAAGGCTCGCCCGCTGATTGGCAGGGCCAGAACCTGGACCTGGACTTCTACACCCTGAACGGTGCCCCGCTGCATCTGCGCGGCTGGGTACAACCCTTCGGCGATGCCTGGTTGTTGCAACTGCTGGACATCGGTGACCTGTTGCTGGAGCGGCGGCAATCGCACAACCGCGAGCAGTGCCAACGGCTGGCCATGCAAATCGCTGAGCAGTTGCGCCTGTGCAGCCTGACGCGCCTGCCGGACGTGCTGACCGAGCAACTGCAAAACCTGGCACAGCGCTTTCAGATTCCATGCCTTGCCCTGGCCTTGCCGGATGAGCAGGAACACGGCTGGCAGATTCAACAGCAGTACGCCGCGTTCGACGCCCCACAGCTCTGGCAAAACGGTCAGCGCCTGGGCACTGGCCTCGACAGTTTGAGCGGTTCTGCGCCGCAGTATCTGACCCTGCGCGAACACCCGCGCCTGCAAGGCACCTTCGGCAATGCTGACGGCTTCGCGGTGCCCTATCACGATGCGAACGGGGTGGTCGCCTGGTTGCTCTGCGGTTTCTATGCAGTACAACAACGCGCGCCGGATACTACCGAGCGCGACTGGCAGCAGCTGACAGCTGCGCTCGCCGCGCCTTTGCTTGAACGTCTGCGCGAACATCGACATCAGTTGCAGCTCGAGCGTCTTGAGTCGCTGCAAGCCCTGCTGGGCACCGGCTGGTGGGAAATGTTCAGCGACAGCGACGAGGTGCAGCTGGCCCCTTCGCTGGCCAATACGCTGAACCTGGGAACATCGCGTTTATCGGTGCAGGATTGGCTTGAGCAGGTGTATCCCGCCGACCGCGAAGTGTTGCGCCGTCGCCTGCAAGACTTGCGGGATGACGGCCTGTCCATGCTGCTTTGCGTGCGCCTGTATCGCCCCGACGATGGACCCGAACCGATCTGGTATCGCCTGCAAGGCCAGGCGCTGGGGTTGGGTAAAAGCCGTCGGCTGGTGGGTTTCATGCTCGACATCAGCGACATCAAGAATCAGGAGCAACGCGCCGCCGCCGCCCATGCGCGGCTGGACAACCTGATCGCCAGTTCTCCGGCGGTGATCTACGTGCAGCGTTACGTCGAAGGCGCGTTGCAACCGACGTTCTTCAGCGACAGCCTGCTGCCACTATTGGGCTGGAGCCTCGCCGATTGCGCACCCGATACGCTGGTGGACCGGGTTCACCCCGACGACCGCTCGCAGTACTTCGAACGCACCCGACTGTTGCTGCGCGAAGGTTCCGTGCGTGCCCGCTATCGCCTGCGCGACAGCCGTGGCGATTATCACTGGCTGCTCGACGAAGCCAAATTACTGCGTGATGACCTCGGCTTGCCGGTCGAAGCCGTGGGGCTGTGGCTGGATGTCACCGAAGCGACCCTGGCCGCGGAACAGGTCAAGCAAAGTGAAGAGCGCTACCGGATTCTGGTGGAAGACTCACCGGCGATGATCTGCCGCTACCGCCCGGACTTGACCCTGACGTTCGGCAACCGGCCGCTGGCCATGTACCTGGAACTGACGCCCGAGCAATTGCCGGGGATGAATCTGGGCAACTGGATGTCTCAGGCGCAGCGCGATGCCTTCACCCAACGGCTGAATCAGCTGAGCCCCGAGTTCCCGATCAGCACCGCCGAAATCAACCTGCAACTGCCCGGACGTGAACACGCGTGGTGGGTCTGGTCCGACCGCGGGGTGTTCGACGAGCAAGGTCAATTGCTGGAAATCCAGGCCGTGGGTCGTGACAACACGGAAGTACGGCGCTCGCAGCAGCAACTTACTCAAAGCGCGAAAATGGCCACGCTGGGCGAAATGGCCACCGGCCTGGCCCATGAGATCAATCAGCCGTTGAACGTGATGCGCATGGCCGTCGTCAACGTGCTCAAGCGCCTGAGCACCGGTGAGGTGCAGGTCGATTACCTGACCGACAAACTCAATCGCATCGACTCACAAGTGCAGCGTGCTGCGCGGGTGGTGGATCACATGCGGGTGTTCGGCCGCCGTTCGGAAATCGAGCAGCATCCGTTCAATCCGGCCCTGGCCATCGAAGGCACGCTGGCACTGCTGGCCGAGGGCATGCGTGGCAAAGGCGTCGACCTGCGGATCAGCGAGGCCGGTTTTGACGTGCAGGTGCGTGGCCACGTCGATCAACTGGAACAGGTGCTGATCAACCTGATGGTCAACGCTCGGGATGCCTTGCTCGGTAAACGCGAAGGCAACCCGGCGTTCAAACCCTGGATCTCGGTCAATGCCGAACGCGATGCCCAGGTTGTGCGGTTATGGGTCGAGGACAACGGTGGCGGTATCGATCCACGCCTGCTGGAAAGGATTTTCGAGCCATTCTTCACGACCAAACCGGTGGGGGTTGGTACCGGTTTGGGGCTGTCGGTCAGTTACGGCATCGTCGAAAACATGGGCGGCAAACTGAGCGTGATAAACGCCACCGAGGGTGCACGGTTTTGTATTGAGTTGCCGATTGTGCAAGAGGATCAAATCACCAGGTAGGCTTTACCCTTCTCTCCGCAGGTCAGGTTGAACCCGACGTCGACCTTGTTGACGTCGATGCCGAGACTGGACAGTAGTCCATCGAGGATAGGGTCGACCAATGGCGCCAGCAGACCGCTGATACCCGTGCTCAACAACGAAATCACCTGCGTCAGCGTCGACAGCAAGGTGTTGAGCAATGTGCCCAACAAACTGCTCGTCAGGACGGGGTCATGCGAAATCAATTCCACGCCCCCAAGCGTGCCATTCAGACTACCAACCACGCCTGACACCATCACGGGATGCGTCGGGTTCGGCGGCACGTTTACATCGTGAGGATTGGCAAAGGCGAAATTGGGTTCACTGACACCGGCCACCGAACTGTCGATCATGATTTCACTGCCACCGCCGCCGAAAGGTTTTCGCGCGCCACAGCCGGACATGTTGCAGGTTTGTGTGCCGATATCAAACAGTGTCACGGGCGAAAGGGCTTCAGACGTGGAAGACGAGAGCCAGATAGCCGGGTCGATCCGCCCGACTTTAACTTGCAGCGTAGAAATGTCGGTGCTGGCGCTGAGGCTTTTGCTGGCTGGGGTGGCGCAGCTGTAATCGGTGACATAGCTGCGCCCCACTCCCGCTTCAAGCCCCACGTCCAGGTTCAGCCCGTCGGGCATGAAGCTCAAATCGGTCTGGGTACAACTCAAGACGCAGGTCGGGCTCAGCAGCGTATTGATCAGCCCCACCACCGTATCCAACAACCCTTTGACGACCTGCAAAACCGCATTGATCAGCGACAGATCGACCGACACCAGCACTCGCACCTGCGCCGTGCGTACATAGATTCGGTTCGCCCCCAATGGATTGAGTTTGGCCAGCGCCGGATCGCCTATCGCCGAAAACTGCGGGGGCTCAATAATCTTGATGCGCGTTGTCACGCCCGCCAGCCCCAGGACATTGACTGGCAGCACGGCGGTCACGCCGCTGTTTTTGTTCGAAAGCTGAACAACCCCCTGAATCAACTGAAACAGCTGCACAGAGGCATCCAGGCCCGCCGCCTCATTACCGGTTTGCAATTGCAGCAAGTCACCCAGTTTGATGGGCGAAGCGCCAGTGGCGGCCACCTGCAAATTGACCAATGCGGTGGTGACCTCAGCCGTGGCGCCATTTTGGGTCGCTGCATTGGCGGCGGCTTTGATGAACTTGGTCACAGAGCCTTGGGCGTTCAGCAGCCCGGTGTAATCACCCGCCGTCACCCCCAGCTGAATGGCCAACTGGTCCATGAATTTCAACAGGTTGATATCGGTGTTGATCAAACCATCCCAGCCCAGGGCTGTGAGGTTCACATTACCGCCCAACAACGTCGAGAACAGTGGATTGAGCAGGTTTGATCTAGAGGTATCCGCCCCCGCCAGGGTGCTGCGGATACTGAGCTGCGCCAGTGTCATCTTGGGCTCGGCGGCAACCGCAGTAGCGCCGAGCCGGGTAGTCAGACTGACCGGATCACCCGACAACAATGCACCAATGCCGGCCGCCACGCTGGTTTGGACTGTATGGGTGGCAATGACCTGCACCGCTGCGCTTTTGGTGGCATCGGCCATAAACGTGCGAAGGTGATTGGCACCCGTCTGCAAGGTGCCGCAACTGACGGCCAGGGTACGATCGGCATTGACGGTAAAACCGTTCCGCGTGGCGCTTTGAGTGGCGTACGTCGTCGCAGTCTGCCCGGCCCGACAATTGCCATCACGGGTGACCGCTTCCAGTGCGGCCGTGTCAGCGACGCGTTGCAAACTGCGCTGCTCCAGATAAAGCCTGCCGCTATCGACCACCAACAACATGAAGCCCAGGGCCGTGGTCAGGGTCAACGCGGCCATCAGGCCAATCGCGCCCTGTTGCCGGGCCGGACCGCGAAACTGCATACGGGAAGACATGGCGCACTCCTTTGCCGGCGCACAGCCGGGCGCAACCTCCGTGGGTGACAAGGAGTGTAGTCAAGGGTGATCGAGGTCGCTGGCAACTCGCCACTTCCGGCAATAAAAAACCCCCGGCGGCGAAACAGGGGGTCGAGAGGCGTTAAGGCTAGGATCTGCGCGGAGGATAGTTGGCCAGAATCCGCGTGACCGTTTCATGGATGGCCGTGCTGCGATCTGACGGATTCGGACTGCCACTGAGCATTTGCTCATCGCTGCCGCGCCACACCAGTTTGCCGTCCTTGCCGTCGAGCAGGTCGATCTGGATGGTCGCGACCTTGTAGGAAACCAGGCGGGTTTCGTTGTACATCGGCGCGCCATAGTAGCCATACCATGGGTTACCCCAGCCACCGCCATAATTGGTGGTCACCTGTTGCTGGCGCTCTTCGACAATCAGGTAGGTCTGCACATTCAAGTCAGCCTTGGCGTCCGCGGCGGCTGGACGCAGACCACGCTGATCCAGTTGATCGGTCACCGCCTCGCGCACGCGTTGCTCGGTCAGGTCACTCTTGATCCGCGGATCATCGGGACGGTATTGCAGCGCGGGCTCTTTCCAGCTCCAGCTGTGATAAGCCGCGAAGTCACGGCTGGCGTCATAGTCGTGATTGACCTGGTTGGCGGCGCAGGCACTGAGCAGCGCAGCCACTGCCAGTAAAACGAAACGGCGAAGCATGATGATTCTCCGGTGGAAAGCAGAAACCTGCGAAATGCTTCTTATCTACAGAAGCTAACTGGGAGGATACGCCGACATGGCCTTTTCCACAGCCTCCCGAATGGCATCGGTGCGCTGGCTTTCGCTGCCCCGGTTGCTGGTTTCGGCACTGGAACTCCAGACCGGCTGACCGCTCTGGGCGTCATACATATCCACTTGCACCACGACGACCTCTTCCGAATACGTACGAATGACCGGCACGGCGGTGTACGCACCGTAACCATTGCCGTAGCGGTTGTAACCGCCATAACCGCCGTAATAGGCACCGCCGTAATAATCGTCCTGAGCCTGGCGCAAGCGGGTTTCCATGCGCAGGTCGGCACTGACGAACAGGTCGGCCGGGCGATTATCGTGCAACGGGCGCAAGCCACGTTGATCCAGCGCACTGCTGACCGCTTCGGCCACCTGCGCCGAGTCCGCCCAGGCCGTGCCCGCTGGCAGTTGCCCGTCGAGCCAGGCCCAGCTGCGGTAGCGTCCGTAGTCACGGGGCGCCGCCGGGTAGGCACTGCGGTCGAAGGTTTTGGCGGCCTGGGCCGGCGCCGGAGGCAAGGGGTTGGACGTGGCCACGTAAGGGTTGCTGCCCTGGCAAGCGGTCAACCCCAGACAGATCACCAACAACCCTGAACGAGTTTTCATTTCGTACTCCGATCAGACCGGCCGGCAAATCCAGTGCAAGTAACGCCCGAGCCCGGCAAAGCTCGGGTGACGACGGTGGGCCAGTTCCATTTCCAGCAAGTCCACCAACTCGGCGCGGGCCTGGAATTCCACCGGCATGTAATCGTGAAAAACCCGCACGCCACTCTGGGTTTCGACCTGCCACAAACCCTCAAGTTGCGCCGCCAGCTCGCGTGGATCAAGGGGCTGTTGCGGGGTCAGGCTCTGCTTTTCACCGGCCATGTCGTTCTTGCGCATCTTGCGGAAATGGCCCTTGAGCAAGTTGCGGTAAATCAATGCGTCGCGGTTGTAGAACGCGAGGGACAGCCAGCCGTCCGACTTGGTCAATTGATGCAGCACCGGCAAAATCGCATGGGGTTCAGCCAGCCATTCCAGCACCGCGTGGCACAGCACCAGATCGTAAGGTTCGGTGAGCTGGCCCAGCAGGTCTTGCCATGGCGCCTGGATAAACGTCGCCGTCTGCCCTGCGTCGGCGAAGCGTTGGCGAGCGCCTTCAAGCATCGGCTCGGCGGGCTCGGCGAGGGTCACCTGATGCCCGCGCTCGGCCAGCCACAACGACATGTGACCCAGGCCGGCGCCGATGTCCAGCACGCGCAGCGGTCGATCCGGCAGGGTTTCGGACAGGTCGGCCTGCAACACCGCGAGACGGATTGCACCTTTGGCGCCACCGTAGATTTTTTCGGCGAAACGGGTCGCCAACTGGTCGAAGTGACGGTCGCTCATCAGGTAAACCTCCGCTCGCTGTCCGCCAGTTTGCTGCGCACCACTTGCTCCATGTCCAGACCCAACTCGCTGCACAGCAACAACAGATACAGGACGATATCGCCGACTTCCTGCCCGGCGTGCGCGAGCTTGTCTGTCGGCAACTGGCGTGACTGCTCTTCGCTCAGCCACTGGAAAATTTCTACCAGCTCGGCCATCTCCACGCTCGCGGCCATGGCCAGGTTTTTCGGGCTGTGAAATTGCCGCCAGTCATTGCGATCACGGATGGCGTGCAGGCGTTCGGTCAGTTCAACAAGGTTCATCGGGCTCTCCTGAAGGCGTATAGCTTCGGGGGGATGACCGAGGATGGCAAGTGACAACGTTTAATGCCGGATGATCCGTCGCTTTCGCGAGCAAGCCCGCTCCCACAGGTACGGTGCAACCCTCTATGCTTGTGGGAACTCGGCAGCATGATCGACAGCCCAAGACTCACTCTCTTTAATCAGGACGCTCACTCCATGCAGGTAGAAGGTTTTTCCGAATGGCTCGGCCAGGCACTTGGCTCGATCATCCGTTTCATCGTTGATGGCCTCAGTGGGTTGTTCAACTTGCTGAGCAATGCCAGCAGCAACTTTGTCGAAGGCTTGTCCAGCGCGTTGGGCATGGATACCTCGATTGTCAGCATCATTACCTTGATCCTCGGGCTGATCCTGCTGTGGTCGGCCATCCGCGCATTTCTCAATGCGTCGTTCATCATGGGCATCATCTGGTTGATGCTGGGGCTTTGGTTGCTCAGCTGGATCATCCACTAGCCCTGCACAATTACCTGTGGCGAGGGAGCTTGCTCCCGCTCGGCTGCGAAGCAGTCGCCTGCGGTCTGATGACAAAAAGGGCCGCTTCGCGCCCCAACGGGAGCAAGCTCCCTCACCACAATAGATCGCAGTATGCTCTCGATGTGTCGCTACAATGCCCGCTCCCCCAAGGAGCCTGCATGTCCAACCTGACCGCCGACTGGCGCGACCGCCCTACCCATCGCAGGGTCTGGGCGCTGGCCGCGCCGATGATTCTCTCGAACATTTCCGTACCGCTGGTGGCGCTGGTCGACAGTACCGTCATCGGTCACCTGCCCCACGCCCATCAACTTGGCGCCGTGGCGGTTGGCGCCAGCCTGTACACCTTCCTCGCCTGGGCCATGGGCTTTCTGCGCATGGGTTCCACCGGATTCGCGGCGCAAGCCGCCGGGCGCGGGGATGGCACGGCGTTAAGGCAAATTCTATTGCAAGGTTTGCTGCTGGCCATGGGACTGGCAATTGTATTGGGCGCGGTGGGCGTGCCGTTGAGCGGGGTCGCGTTGCACTTCATGCAACCTTCGGCAGAACTCGATCAGCTGACCCGCGAATTCTTTCACACCCGCTTGTTCGGACTGCCGGCGGCACTGGCCAGTTACGCGCTGGTCGGCTGGTTCCTCGGCACCCAGAATGCCCGGGCACCGCTGGCGATTTTGCTGAGCACCAACCTGGTCAACATTGCCCTGAACCTGTGGTTCGTCCTTGGCCTGGAATGGGGTGTGGTCGGCGCCGCCCGGGCCTCGGTGATTGCCGAATGGACCGGTGCACTGATCGGCCTGTTGATGACCCGCAAGGCCTTGCGCGCCTACCCCGGGCATATCGTCTGGGCGGCATTGGCGGTGTGGCAGAGTTGGCGTCCACTGCTGGCGGTCAACCGCGACATTTTCATTCGTAGCCTGGCGCTGCAATCTGTGTTTTTCCTGATCACCGTGCAAGGCGCGCGACTGGGCGATGCCACGGTCGCCGCCAACGCCCTTTTGCTCAATGGCCTGCTGCTGACCGCCCACGCCCTCGATGGTCTGGCCCATGCTGTGGAAGCCCTGTGCGGGCACGCCATCGGCGCCCGCGATCGCGATGCCCTGCGCCGTTCATTGGTGCTGGCGTGCGGTTGGTCGTTATTGGCGAGCCTGGGGTTTGCAGTGCTGTTTCTGTTCGCGGGGCATCTGTTCATCGAGATGCAGACCGACATTCAAAGCGTGCGCGACACCGCGTTCATCTACCTGCCTTACCTGGCGGCACTGCCGATGATTGCGGTCTGGAGTTACCTGCTCGACGGCCTGTTCATCGGCGCCACCCGCGCCCGGGAAATGCGCAACGGCATGCTGCTGACGGTGGCGCTGGTGGTGCCGTTCGGCTGGTTGCTGCAAGACCGGGGCAACCACGGCCTGTGGATAACCTTCCTGTTGTTCATGTTACTGCGCAGCCTGACGCTCGGCGTGATCGCCTGGCGCCTGCGTCGCAACGATGGCTGGTTCACCCGCGCCACTCACTGATCGCGCTGCCACAGGCGGCGCAGATTATCGAGTCGTTCCTGCTGAGTCAGCCCCGACAGCGGCGGCTCAGGCACGGCGTCGGGATGCTGCAATCGTAGCCATAACCAGTCATCGAGCACCGCACGCTCGCTGAAACCCAACACCAACCCCTCCTGCAGTTTGGCCCACAGATCGGGATACTCAGTGGCGGTGGATCGGCTCCAGCACCAGGCATGTTGTTCGAGCAGGCACAGTTGAAGTTTTTCCTGTTGCCCGGCGCTGAGGTCTTCTTCAACGGCCAACGGCCTCACCGTCAATCCGGGGTTTTGCAAGCGTTGCCAACCGTCACAGCCCATTGCGCGGTCAGCCCAGGTTCCGCCGAACCAGCGCAACTGGCTGATCGGCCCCAGCCAGCGACTCAGCTCTGCGGCATCACAAGCGTCGAAAAAGTAGCTTGCGGTGTTCGGGTTGAAGTAGCTCAGCATGGCCCGGTGCAGGCCGAACGTGACGGTCAGCATGCGCCGCAGATGGGCCAGCAATGACGTGGTCGATGTTTCACTGGCAATCAGCAAGCCGCGCCAGCGCCGCCCATCCACGCGGTACAAATCAGCCAGGGCCGGGCATGTCCGCAGATCGACGAGGATCGGTCCCTGCGCCTTTTGCGCCTGCCATTCCGTGCCCTCGAACAACCAGAACCAACGCGCCTGCCCGAACGCCTGTTGCAACACTTCTACCGCCGCTGACGCGGCCATTGCCTCAAGCAACAACCATTGCGCAGGCGAGTCAGGCGTGGACGGGGCCGCGATCATACGCCACCGCTCTGGCCGAACCGTGTCGCCGCCCGACAGGTACATAACACCTGCGCACAATGATTGAAGCTGCCGCCACCAGGCAGCAGACACAGCAACATCAATGGTTCACCGGAGCGTAACCATTGCGGCAGTCCCACCTCATCTGCAGCGTCCGGGGATGACACGCAATCGACTATTTCTTCCGTAGCGTTTGGTATATGCAGCAGTCCGGTGATCAGGGGTTGATCCGGATCACCTTCGATAAAACTCACGACCAGTTCAGTACCCTCTCGCAACGGCGCGACAGAGCTGGCCTGAAGTTGTGCGTCCAGCGCCAGCCAGCAATGGCTGGGCACCGCGCCCTCTCCCTGATAGAGCCAGTCGAACTGCACCGGCACCGGCCTGCCCGGGTCGGGGAGCGGCTCATCGACATCGACCACCCACGCGCGATGCAGGCTGTGCATCCGCGGTTTGACGGCCGGACACGCCAGCTCGAAGGACGCCGTCAAGTGAAGTGCCCGGACCTGATTGCGATAAGGCATTGCCAGATCCTGACTGCCCTGATGGCTGATATCAGTCAGCAACCAAAGGTGATTACACTCCGAGTCCGGGTGACCCGACAGCGGCATCAACTGGCCGCTGCGCAAGGTCGTCAGGTCCGTAAAACACTCTGCCGACTGACCGCATCGCTGATGCTCAAATTGCCGCACGGCCGGTGGCCCACCTTCGACCCTGAACATCACAGGCTCGCCCAACGGAAAATGCCGTTGATCATCGCTGAACACCATGCAATGCCGACAAGCCTGATGTTCGAAACGGTAATGCAGCCGTTCTTCGGCGCACAGCCGTTGGAGAAACTGCAGATCCGACTCCCGAAACTGCGTGCAGAAATCCCGGGGCGGGTAATCATCGCTCAATTCGAAACGCCGTGAGGCGCCGACGATACCGTGCTCCCTGAGGACCTGA
The DNA here is from genome assembly GCF_030417915.1 of Pseudomonas sp. C32. Classification (NCBI taxonomy): domain Bacteria; kingdom Pseudomonadati; phylum Pseudomonadota; class Gammaproteobacteria; order Pseudomonadales; family Pseudomonadaceae; genus Pseudomonas; species Pseudomonas sp. C32. The sequence goes on from NZ_JAUHUK010000026.1 coordinate 48,132, forward strand.
TCGAGAATCTCCGGCACTGGCCGACCACTGAAAATTCGCTGACTGAAGCGCTGGGCCAGACAGGTCAACCTGGGGCCCAGACGCACCTGACAAAGCCTGCTCCCTGCGCCGTGATCGCGCTGGACGATTTCGTGCAATTGACCATGGATACAACTATCCGCAGGCCCGACATGCAAAGTGGCCGAACGGTACAACAGGCTGGCGAGGTCAAGCGTCGGGTCATCGATCAGCAGGTCCATGTCGAACACAAACGGTTCGCTGATGGCCTCGCTACCGGTAAAGGCCAAGACTTCGAAGGCGTCGGGCAGTCCTGCTACATCCAGACGAAATGAAGGCTCGCTGACTGGATCGAACATCGCGTTTCTCTACAGGAGGGGCGGCCGGGGATTCTCGCCGAGAGGCATGGCCGAGTAGAGAGCTGAAATACAACTTAGGAAATGACCTACGCGAAAAGAAGACCAAATGGCCTGGATCGCCGAGGACGTGGGAAATTTCGCGGTGGATAAGAGAGTCGCCGCACCAGGTCATCTGAAATTTCCGCAGCAGACGGTAAATTTTCAGACGACCTGATGAGCGTGAGACTTACCTCAAGAAGACAGGTAAGACGAACGGGTCAGGCCCAAACGCAAGGCATCGAGGAACTGGGTGCGCTCGGAGGCACTGATGCGGGCGCTGGCGCACTTGTCGCGGTAGTGGGTCATCAGCTCTTCCGGCGACAAGTGCACGTAACGCAGCATGTCTTCGATGGTGTCGTGGGTTTCGATACCGGCGTGGTACACGCTGCCGTCGGCGTTCTGGTAGATGTTCACCGAATCGGTGTCACCAAACAGGTTGTGCATGTCACCGAGAATTTCCTGATAGGCGCCGACCAGGAACACACCCAACAGGTAGTCCTCGCCTTCCTTCAGGGCATGCACCGGCAAACTGGTCTCGATGCTCTGCTCGTCGACGTACTGGTTGATCTTGCCGTCGGAGTCGCAGGTCAGGTCTTGCAGTACCGCGCGACGCAGCGGCTCTTCGTCGAGACGGTGCAGCGGGATGATCGGCAGGACCTGGTCGATGGCCCAGGTGTCCGGCAGGCTCTGGAACACCGAGAAGTTGCAGATGTACTTGTCGGCCAGCTTGTCGTTGAGTTCGTCAAGCACCTGACGGTGGGAACGCTGACGTGCCTTCAACGAGTTGTGCAGGCGACGGCACACGGCGAAGTAGCACTGCTCGGCCAGGGCTTTCTCGGCCAGGGTCAGTTTGCCGTCGGCGTACTGGGAAGCAATGTCACTCATGTAGTGCGTGGCGCGCCAGTAGGTTTCGGTGACCATCTCGATGTCGGTCGGACCCAGCAGGTCTACCAGCCATTGTACGGTTTCCGGCAGCGACTCCTTGTTCTCGATCTGCGGCACGTCGTCGTTGTGTTTCTCGACGTCGGTCACCTGGATCACCAGCATCGCGTGGTGCGCGGTCAGGGAACGGCCGCTTTCGGAGAAGATGTTCGGGTGCGGCAGGCTCTGCGCGTCGCAGAACTCCTTGAGCATCCCGACCACGACACCGGCGTAATCGTCCATGTCGTAGTTGATCGAACTGGCGTTACGCGAATGCGTGCCGTCGTAGTCCACGCCCAGGCCACCGCCGACGTCGATGTGATCCACCGGCAGACCGAGGTTGCGCAGTTCGCCGTAGTAACGGATCGCTTCCTTGAAGCCATGCTGGTAGTCCGCCAGATTGGCAATTTGCGAACCCATGTGGAAGTGCAGCAGGCGAATGCCCTGGTCCAGACCGGCCGCGCGGAAACGCTCGACCACCGACAGCAGTTGCGCCGCCGACAGACCGAACTTGGATTTCTCGCCGCCAGTGTCCGCCCACTTGCTCGAGGCCAGGGACGACAGACGCACGCGCAGACCGACCTGTGGCTTGACCTTCAGCGAGGCCGCTTCTTCGATCACCAGGCCGACTTCGGATTCTTTCTCGATCACGATGAACACGTTGTGGCCGAGCTTCTGGCCCATCAGCGCCAGACGAATGAACTCGCGGTCCTTGTAGCCGTTGCAGACGATGGTGCCGCCCTTCGGCGCCAGTGCCAGCACCGCCAGCAGTTCAGGCTTGGAGCCCGCTTCCAGACCGATGGACACGTTCTGGGTAGCGATGATGTTTTCGATCACCGCCTCCTGCTGATTCACCTTGATCGGGTACAGCGCGGTGTACTTGCTCTGGTATTCCAGACGCTCGATGTTGGCGTCGAATGCGCCGGTCAGCTGACGCACGCGGTCTTGCAGAATGTCGGGGAAGCGCACCAGCAACGGCAAGGACAGGCCGCTTTTGCGCAGCTGGTCGACTTGCTCGAACAGGTCGATAGGCGAACTGCTCGGCCCGTTCGGACGAACTTCGACGCGACCGGCGTCATTGATCGCGAAATACCCGGCCCCCCAATGGCGAATCCCGTAAACGCTGCGGCTGTCCGCAACTGTCCATTGGCTGCCATCGTCTTTGCGTGTGCGTCGTACGGACATCGAAGTCCCCTATAAAGAAGTCATAGTGCGTCGCCTGGGTTCAGGCCGGCGCAGTCTAAAGAATGAAAATGACGGTTCGTCAACGGGGCAATAGACCCCGCCGACCGCAGTGAGTTTAGATACCGGTCATGAACAGGCTCTGTGAAAACCATGTAGACGATGCCGGACCTGAATGTCATCAGGACCGGATCAAGCCGGGGGTGGTTTTCACAGAGGCTGCTAGCCGCCGGACTTCTTTGCCTTGAAACCGTGCTTGATCAGTTCAGCCAAGAGTAGCTCGACATGATCGCCCTGGATTTCAATGATCCCGTCTTTCAACGCCCCACCGGTCCCACAGCGTTTCTTCAACGTCGTGGCCAGCTCCCTGAGCGCGTCTTCTGCCAACGGCACACCGGTGATGGTAGTCACCGTCTTGCCGCCACGGCCCTTGCTTTCGCGACGCACGCGAGCGATGCCGTCGCCGACCGGGATAACGCTTTGTTTGCAGATACAGGCGTCCACCGGCTTACTGCATTCCGGGCAATGACGACCTGCGTCGGTGGAAAATACCAAGCCACCGAGGGCGGCGAAGGATGCGGCTTTTTTGGCCACCGGCAATCCTCTTTGGAGGACAAAGACTGGTCGCAGCACCTGGGCAGGGCTATCGACCGCGAAGCCCCACTCAGGCAGGGGCAGCGCTACTGAAACGGCACAACATTCACGTCACTGTAGGAGCGAGCTTGCTCGCGATGAACTCAAAGGCGACGCGTTCATTCTGGATGCCCGCGTTATCGTTGACGTCCATCGCGAGCAAGCTCGCTCCTACAGCAACAACAAGCAATACCGGTTCAGCTTTAAAAGGTCGCGCAGTGTAACGGCAAAAACGCCGATTGCTAAGAGCCAATCGGCGCCAATTTATAGCGGTTTTGCGACGTCGGTTTGTCGTGAACGCAGATAGCGCTTCAACGCGGCCAAAGAGTCCGGGCAATAAGGCTTTTGCTCGATTTCCAGCATGACCTGATCGATGGGGATAAAGCGCGCTTCCAGCACCTCTTCAGGTTGCAGGATCAACGGGCCGTCCCACACCGCCGAAAAGGCCGAACACCAGAGACGATTGCCGGTGTCTTCAAAGAAAAAGTGGTCATGGGCAGTCAGCTCTACGCCACTCACGCCCAACTCTTCTTCAAGCTCCCGGGCCGCCGATTCGGCGTAAGTTTCACTGGCGAGCACCATGCCACCTGCCGCCACGTCCCAGTAGCCGGGATAAATCGCCTTGCTGAGCGTGCGCCGATGCACACACAGCTCACCGGCAGAATTGAACAACATGATGTAGGTGCCGCGCCCGATCAACCCGCGCTCGCGCAAATCGGAACGGACCAGGGCGCCGAGCAGGTTGTCCTGCTCGTCGACCCAGGCGATTTGCTCGGCATCCGAGGCCGCACGGTGCGCGGCCTCTCGCAGGTTATAGATGGAGCTATCGACCATGACTCAGCCCTGATTGAGCAGTTGACGCAAATCGATCACCGCCGCGTTGGCCCGGGAAATGTAGTTGGCCATGACCAGCGAGTGGTTGGCCAGCACGCCGAAGCCGCTGCCATTGAGAATCATCGGGCTCCAGACTGGCTCCTGCGAGGCTTCCAGTTCGCGAATGATCTGACGCACGCTGACGGTAGCGTTCTTCTTGGCCAATACATCGGCGAAGTCGACTTCGATGGCGCGCAGCAGGTGAGACAAGGCCCACGCCTGACCACGGGCTTCATAGAACACGTTATCGATCTGCATCCACGGCGTCTCGACGACTTCTTCGTCGACCTGCGGCGCCACACCCGGTACCACGACTTCGGTTTTCAACGCGGTATTGAGCTTGACTCGGCCAACGCTGGCCGACAGCCGTTGCGACAGCGAACCCAGACGAGTCCCGACATCACCCAGCCAATTGTTGAGGTTGTCGGCGCGGGCATAGAACAGCGCGCTCTTCTGGTTCGGATCGGACAGGCGCGCCTGATAGCGGCTCAGGGAATTGATGCCTTCCTGGTATTCCGACTCACTGGATGGCAGCACCCAGCTTTTATTGTCGAAGTTGAAACGCGGCTCGGCCTTGGCCAGATCGGCGTCTTCGGCGGACTGCGACTGCGAACGGGCGAAGTCTTTGCGCAACGCACGGCTCAGGTCGCGGACCTGCACCAGCACGCCGTATTCCCAGCTCGGCATGTTGTCCATCCACAAGCCCGGCGGGAACCGGTCATTGGAAATGTAGCCGCCCGGCTTGGTCAGCAAAGTGCCGGCGACGGTCTTGAGGGTTTCGACCGTGGTGTAGCCGACGACCATCTGCTTACCTTCTTTTTCGGCCGCTTGCTGGGCCGTTTGCTGGACCGGGAACAGCGCGGGTTCCTGGCTCCAGTACCATCCCAAAACACTCGCCACCAGCAGGTAAAGAGCAATCAGAGTGGCCAGCGCCCGGCTGAACAACAGGCCGCCCAGATAACTGCGGGTGTCCGATTTCGGCTCAGCGGCACGTTCGGGCGCACTGCCTGCGCGGTTTTTCCAGTCCAGCATGGCGATATCCTTTCAATCACTTGAGTTCACGGTTCGACCACAACCATACAACAACGTGCCTTCGCCCGGCACGCGCCCATTGTGCTGATGGCAGAAATTGCCGCACCTGCGGACAAAAAACTCCGCCCTGAACGGCAGCGCTGTGCAACGCAAATACGGCTAATGGATGGGATCGCACCCACTAAGGGAATCCCTGATGCCCTTTTAGCCCGAAACGACTCCGCGGAGAAAACCGGATGCCTGCACCGTCGCTCATCCCCGCGAAACGCAACGGTCAGCACCAAACGTCCATGAACAAAGCTCCCCGCCACCTTCCACCCAGACTTTACGGGCCAAAAGCAGACTGACCGGTCAGAAACTGAATGAGATTACATTGCAGATTATTGACGTATAGCGCTCATGTAACCGAAAAGTGGTGCTAGCATAGAGCCACCACTCGACCTCAGCGCGCCCCCTAATCAGTAGTCAGGATATGACCGAGCCAGAAGATCCCAGCCGCGAGCGCCTCAAGCACCACTTTGCCCAGCGGGTAATTCATCAGGCACGTCAGATTCTTGAGATATGGCAGCGCCTGCAGCGCAGTGAGTGGTCCACCGCCGACCTTGCGGAATTGAGCGAAGCCAACCTGCGCCTGTTGCGCTTTGCCGAGCGCTTCGAACAACCGGAACACTCGCAACTGGCGCTGCATATCGGTCAGTCGCTGGAGGCTGTGGACGCCAATCGCGGACGCCTGAGCAGTGGCCTGATCACCGACCTCAATCGCTTGATGCAACGCCTGTCGCGCACCGGCCTGCGCCAAGGCGATCAGCTCGATCAGACGTTCCTGCCGCCTCTGCGCAAACCGATCTACGTCATGCTTCAGGATCACGACCGCGCCGAGCGCCTGGCCAAACAACTGGAATTCTTCGGGCTCAGTGCCCAATGCCTGGACAGTGTCGCTGCGTTTCGCGCCTCGATGATCGAGCGCCTGCCGGCGGCCATTGTCATGGACGTCGACTTCAGTGGTCCCGGCATCGGCCTGAAACTGGCCGCCGAAGCCCAGGAAGGCCTGGATCATCAGTTGCCGCTGTTGTTCTTCAGCCTGCACGAAACCGACACACCCACCCGTCTCGCCGCCGTGCGTGCCGGTGGCCAGGAGTTTTTGACCGGCACCCTCGAAGCGTCGAGTCTGCTGGAAAAAATCGAAGTCCTGACCTGCGTTGCCCAGTACGAACCTTATAAAGTGCTGATCATCGACGACTCCCGCGCCCAGGCCTTGCACACCGAGCGCCTGCTCAACAGCGCCGGGATCGTCACCCGGACGTTGATCGAGCCGATCCAGGCCATGGCCGAACTGGCGGATTTTCAACCCGACCTGATCATCCTCGACATGTACATGCCGGCCTGCACCGGGACGGAACTGGCCAAGGTGATCCGCCACAACGACCGTTATGTCAGCGTGCCGATCATCTACTTGTCCGCCGAAGACGACCTGGACAAACAACTCGACGCCATGAGCGAAGGCGGCGACGACTTCCTGACCAAACCGATCAAGCCGCGGCACTTGATCACCACCGTGCGCAACCGTGCGGCGCGTGCGCGCAACCTCAAGGCGCGAATGGTCCGCGACAGCCTCACCGGCCTGTACAACCACACCCACATTTTGCAATTGCTCGAAGATTGCTCGTTCCGCGCCCGTCGCGAGAACAAGCCGCTGAGCTTTGCCATGCTCGACATCGACCACTTCAAACGGGTCAACGACAGCCACGGCCACCCCATGGGCGACCGAGTGATCAAGAGCCTGGCACTGTTCCTCAAGCAACGGTTGCGCAAAACCGACTTCATCGGCCGTTACGGCGGCGAGGAATTCGCGATTGTGATGCCGGATACCGATATCGAAGCGGCCTACAGCGTGCTCGACGAAATCCGACAGCGCTTTGCCGAAATTCACTACCCGGCGCAGCCCCAGGACCTCTGGTGCACGTTCAGCGCCGGGGTGGTCGAGCTGTGCGAAAGCTCGGACAGCCTGACGATGGCCAGTCAGGCAGACGAAGCCCTGTACCGCGCCAAACATGGCGGACGCAACCGCGTGCAAGCTGCACGGGCGTCAAAGCAAAGTGCCACTTTTTTATCGGAATCGACCGATACAGTCATAACTTTGTAATAGAAACGCAATAACTTCAGGCCCTTACCATTTCTGCCGTTGGTAGTCCCGTAATGCGCCTGAAGCTGCTGACCAATCTCAATACCCTTCTGTTGGTGGCCGTTTGTGTCGCCCTCGGCGCCACGCTGTGGTGGTCACAAAAAGCCCTTGAGCGTCCATACCTGTTAATGGAGCGCTACCTGGGCCTGTCGCAGACTTTCCAGAATGAAGTCGCGCGTAGCGTTGAGGATTATCTCGGCAGCGGCGATGCCTTGCGCCTGAGCAGCGCCAGCCAGGCCATTGAGGGCGTTCAAAAAGAACTCGATGAGTTGCCGCCGACACTGGCCGAGACCCTGCGTCCCAGCCTGTCGAACCTGAGCGAATTCAGCAAAACCGACCTGCTGGCGGCCGGCAAGCTCGCCGGCGACCCACAAGCGCTGTTGCTGCAAGCTGAACGGGAGCTCGGCGCCAACCTTGATCAGCTCAACCAATACGCCAGCGGCAACGCGGCCTACCTGGCGCCATTGCTGGCCGCCTCGCAACATCTGGGCAAGTTGTCGCTGGCCCGGGACAAGCTGGTCAGCAGCGGTCGCAGTGAGCTGGCCGCCGATGTCGAACGCGAAGTCGGCAACATTCGCGCTCAAGCGGAAAAGCTGGGCGCCCTGCCGTTGCTCGGCGTAACAGCCAGCAGCGAATCGAACACCGATGATTTCGCCTCGATGATGGGTTTGGAGAACACCGAAAAAGCCGCTGCCGAAGATGCCGGCGTCGGACTCAAACGCGAACTCAACAGCCTGCTCACCCGCTACCCGGCCGAACTCGCACGCACTCGTGATCAAATCCAGAAGCGCGCCGACCTCAGCGCGGCAACACACCTGAAAATCGCCGATGTGCAACAGGCTATCGCCGGGCTGGAGCCCGTGGTGCGGGCCCAGCACGGGCAGATCCAGAGCGAAGTGCGATTGATTCAAGGCATCATGATCGGCCTGATCTTGCTGATTGCCCTGCTAATCGACACGCTGCAACGCAAACTCGCCCGGACCCTGACCAACCTCGCCCCGGCCCTGTCGACCTGGGCCGAAGGCGACTTCAGCCGCGACATTCAACTGGGCAACACCAACCGTGAACTGCATGACATCGAAGCGTCGCTCAATCGCCTGCGTGCCTATCTGGTGGACCTGGTGGGGACCATTCGCCGCAACGCCGAACAGGTCGCCGGCAGCAGCCGAACCCTGGCTGACCTCAGTAACGACCTGCACGACGGAGCGGAACATCAGGCCGGTGATACGGCACTGATCCGCGACTCGCTCAGTGAGCTGGAAGCCACCATCCAGCAAGTGGCCGGCGATGCCAGCCAGGCTGCCGACGCCAGTCGTCATGCGGGGCTGGCGGTCGAGCACGGACAGAAAGTCATCGGCCTGAGCCTCACAGGCCTGCATGCGTTGGTGGACGAAGTGCAAGGCAATGCGCAGATGATCGAGCACCTGGCCGAGGAGTCCGCCACGATCGGCGGCGTGTTGACTGTCATTTGCTCGATTGCCGACCAGACCAACCTGCTGGCCCTCAACGCCGCTATCGAAGCCGCTCGTGCCGGGGAAATGGGCCGGGGGTTTGCCGTGGTGGCGGAAGAAGTGCGCTCACTGGCACAACGCACCGCCGGGGCCACGGCCGAGATCCAAACCTTGATCGCCGGCCTGCAAACCGCCGCCCGGCAATCGGTGGAAGGCATGCGCGCCCAGGTCGAACACGCCCAAGCCACCGCCAGCCAGGCTCAGGCGGCTGACGGCGCGCTGGATAAAATCGTCGGGGCGATCCAGACCATTTCCGACACCGCTGTGCGCATCGCCGATGTCACCGCACAACAGAGCGGCGCCGTCAGCGAAATCCGCGATCACAGCGAGCGGATTCACCAGCTGGGTGGGGATAACTTGCTGCGTATCGGCGAGGGGCGTGAGCAAGGGGAAAACCTGCTGGTACTGGGTGGGCGATTGCATACTGCCGTTCAGGCCTTTCGCGTCTGACGTACCTTTGTGACGAGGGGGCTTGCCCCCGTCCGGTTGCGCAGCAACCGAATCCGATGCTTCGCGGTCCGCCAATTGAAATGAAGGGCAGGGTTTGGGTCCGCTTCGCGGTCCAACGGGGGCAAGCCCCCTCGCCACAAAAGCGTGTCTGCATACACTGCGACTGTCCGCTATCATCCCCCCAATTCCGATACGCGAGATTGTCATGCGCCGTTTGCTCTGCCTGCTGCTGTTTGTCTTCGCCTTGCCGGTCGCCGCCACCGGGTTGCTGGAGAGCCGTCCAAATTCGACGTTCGGCTCGATCAACAACAGCGCCGACTTCCTGCCGGTGCGCGAAGCCTTTCAGTTGAGTCTGGTCGACAGCACGCCGCAATCGATCAAGCTGCGTTTTGTCGCCACCGAGGGCTACTACCTCTATCGCCATCGATTTCAATTTCGTGCCGATCCGGCCGACGCCCTGCTCGGCACGGCACGCCTGCCCGACGGGCAAAAAAAACACGATGAGTACTTCGGCGATGTCGAGGTCTATCACGGCATTCTCGACGTCGAGCTACCGCGCACGGACTCACGCGCTTTCACCCTGGCCGTGACGTATCAAGGCTGCGCCGACAAAGGCCTGTGCTACCCGCCCGAAACCGAGCGCCTGAGCATCAGTGACAGTAGCGCCGCAGCGACGCCCTACAACTGGAGCTGGCGAGAACTGGCGCTGTTCTTCCTCGCCGGCCTGGGCCTGACGTTCACGCCCTGCGTGCTGCCGATGCTGCCGATCCTGTCGGGTGTTGTCTTGCGCGGTCAGGTGGGCGGCTTGCGCGGGTTCAATCTTTCGCTGGCGTACGTGCTGCCAATGGCTGCCTGTTTCGCCCTGCTCGGTGCGTTGATGGGGATGTTCGGCGCGCAGCTGAATCTTCAGGCACGCCTTCAATCCGTCTGGGTGCTGGTGCCCTTCGCGATGTTTTTTGCCGTGTTTGCCCTGGCGATGTTCGGCGTATTTGAACTCAAGCTGCCGCAGGCCATCAGCAGTCGCCTGGACCGTATCGCCGGTCGTACCGAGGGCGGCTCCCTGTGGGGCGCAGCGGTGCTGGGCGTGGTTTCCAGCCTGCTGGTTTCGCCCTGCGTTTCGGCGCCATTGGCCGGGGCCTTGCTGTACATCAGCGCCAGCGGCGATGCTTTGGGTGGCGGATTGAAACTGTTCATGCTCGGCCTCGGCATGGGCACCCCGCTGCTGCTGGTGGCTACAGGCGGCGCGGCGTGGCTACCGAAAAGCGGGCCATGGCTGATCTATGTGAAGAATGCGATTGGCGTGTTGTTGCTGGGGCTGGCGATCGGCCTCCTCAGCCGTGTCCTGCCCGGCCAAATTACCTTGCTGCTGATCGGCTTGCTGGCCGGTGGCGTCGGATTGTTCTTGGGAGCGCTGGAGTTCGTCTACAAACCGCCGAGAAAACGCCTGGGCCAGTTGCTCGGGATGTTTTTGCTGTTTTATGCCCTGGCTTGCTGGTACGGCGCGTTCAGTGGCCAGACCGACCCGTTCAACCCGATTGGCCAGCCGCGTCTCGTCGAGGCAGCCGGTCAAGCGCCAAGCATCAGCGCCTGGCAAACCGTCAGCACCCCGGCCGACCTGGACCGTGTGCTCACCGAGGCACGATCCTCCGGCACCCCGTTGCTGCTCGACTGGTACGCCGACTGGTGCATCAGCTGCAAAGTCATCGAACATGAAGTGCTCAAAGACCCGATCGTCGTCGAACGTCTCAAGGGCTATCGTCTGATCCGCTTCGACATCACCGCCAGCAACGCCGAGCAACGCGCCCTGCTCGACCGCTATCAACTGTTCGGGCCACCGGCACTGATGTTTTTCGGCAAGGATGGCGTCGAACGCGCCGATGTTCGGGTGATCGGCGAGATCAGCGCCAAAGACTTCGCTGAACGTGTTGTGAAGGCGAATGACCAGATTTAATCAAGCAGTCATATATTTTGCGCAAACATCGGGCAACGTGCTGGCTATTGCAGAGAACTGGACAGTCACAAACCCTTTGCGGCATAGTCGCCGGGTTCTGACAATTGCACGCTGATAACAAGGAACAGCCGATGGCGACGCTACTCGTACTGCACGGACCCAACCTGAATTTGCTCGGCACCCGCGAACCGGGCACCTATGGCGCCACGACACTGGCGCAGATCAACCAGGACCTGGAACGCCGTGCCCGCGAAGCCGGTCACCATTTGCTGCACCTGCAAAGCAATGCCGAGTACGAATTGATCGACCGCATCCACGCCGCGCGCAGCGAAGGCGTGGACTTCATTTTGATCAATCCGGCAGCTTTTACGCATACAAGTGTCGCTTTACGTGACGCGCTGCTGGCAGTGAGCATCCCATTCATCGAAGTGCATTTGTCTAACGTGCACAAACGCGAACCTTTTCGCCATCACTCTTACTTCTCCGACGTAGCGGTGGGAGTGATCTGCGGCCTTGGCGCCAGCGGTTACCGACTGGCCCTGGAGGCCGCCCTGGAACAGCTTGAACAACAAGTTAACCGCCCCTGACCGACCCTTGGGAGTTGATGATTCATGGATATCCGTAAAGTTAAGAAACTGATCGAATTGCTGGAAGAGTCCGGCATCGACGAGCTCGAGATCAAGGAAGGCGAAGAGTCCGTACGCATCAGCCGTCATAGCAAGACCCCGGCTCAGCAGTACTACGCGCCAGCTCCAATGCATGCTCCGGCCCCTGCGCCTGTCGCTGCCGCCGCTCCGGCTGCCGCTGCCGCACCAGCTGCTCCGGCCGCTCCAGTGCTGAACGGCACCGTTGCCCGTTCGCCGATGGTCGGTACGTTCTATCGCAAATCTTCGCCAAGCTCGCCGTCCTTCGTTGAAGTCGGCCAGACCGTGAAGAAAGGCGACACCCTGTGCATCGTTGAAGCCATGAAGATGATGAACCACATCGAAGCTGAAACCAGCGGTGTGATCGAATCCATCCTCGTTGAAGACGGCCAGCCGGTTGAGTACGACCAACCGCTGTTCACCATCGTTTGAACCGCGGAGAGCCTTTGATGACTGCGAAGTTGGAAAAAGTTCTGATCGCCAACCGCGGTGAGATCGCCCTGCGGATCCTGCGCGCCTGCAAAGAGATGGGCATCAAGACCGTCGCCGTTTACTCCAAGGCTGACAAGGAACTGATGCACCTGGGCCTGGCAGACGAATCCGTCTGCATCGGTCCGGCATCGGCCGCCCACTCCTACCTGCACATTCCGGCAATCATCGCCGCGGCTGAAGTGACTGGCGCCACCGCCATTCACCCGGGCTACGGCTTCCTTGCGGAAAACGCCGACTTCGCCGAGCAGGTCGAGAACTCAGGCTTCGCGTTCATTGGCCCGAAAGCCGACACCATTCGCCTGATGGGCGACAAGGTATCGGCCAAGCACGCCATGATCGCCGCCGGCGTTCCAACCGTTCCGGGTTCCGACGGCCCGCTGCCGGAAGACGAAGAAACCGCTCTGCGCATTGGTCGCGAAGTGGGTTATCCGGTGATCATCAAGGCCGCTGGCGGCGGCGGTGGTCGCGGCATGCGCGTTGTGCACAAGGAAGAAGACCTGATTTCCTCGGCACAACTGACCCGCTCTGAAGCAGGCGCGGCGTTCGGCAACCCGATGGTCTACCTGGAAAAATTCCTGACCAACCCACGTCACGTGGAAGTTCAGGTTCTCTCCGACGGCCAGGGCCACGCCATCCACCTGGGTGACCGCGATTGCTCGCTGCAACGTCGCCACCAGAAAGTCCTCGAAGAAGCGCCGGCACCGGGCATCGACGAGCAGGCTCGCCAGGAAGTCTTCGCCCGCTGCGTCAAGGCGTGCATCGACATCGGTTACCGTGGCGCCGGTACTTTCGAGTTCCTGTACGAGAACGGTCGCTTCTACTTCATCGAGATGAACACTCGTGTCCAGGTAGAGCACCCGGTTTCGGAAATGGTCACCGGTATCGACATCGTCAAGGAGATGCTCAGCATCGCCGCCGGCAACAAGCTGTCGTTCACCCAGGATGACGTGGTCATCCGCGGTCACTCGCTGGAATGCCGGATCAACGCCGAAGACCCGAAAACCTTCATGCCAAGCCCTGGCACGGTCAAGCATTTCCACGCTCCAGGCGGCAACGGCGTTCGCGTCGATTCCCACCTGTACAGTGGCTATGCCGTTCCGCCGAACTACGATTCGTTGATCGGCAAGCTGATCACCTACGGCGCAACCCGTGACGAAGCCATGGCGCGCATGCGCAATGCGCTGGACGAGATCGTGGTAGACGGGATCAAGACCAACATCCCGCTGCACCGCGACCTGACCCGCGACGAAGGCTTCTGCAAAGGGGGCGTGAACATTCACTACCTCGAGCACAAGCTGGCTGGCGAGAAGCACTAAGCTTCGACCCTATCGACAAAGCCGCCTTCGGGCGGCTTTGTTGTTTGCGGAAAAAGAAAGATCAAAAGATCGCAGCCTGCGGCAGCTCCTACCCTGCGATCTTTTGATTTTTCTCCATGGTCGTCATCGACGTCGCGCTCGCGTAAACTTGCGCGCTTCTCGCAGCCCGCTAGGCTGCAATCAATATTTTTCAAAGGTGCCCGCCATGCCTTGGCTGCAAGTCCGTCTCGCCATCAGCCCAGAACAAGCCGAAACCTACGAAGACGCTTTCCTTGAAGTGGGCGCCGTGTCGGTGACCTTCATGGATGCCGAGGATCAACCGATCTTCGAACCGGAACTCAACACCACCCCGCTGTGGTCCCACACGCACCTGCTGGCGCTGTTCGAAGGCGGCACCGAGCCAGGCCCGGTATTGGCCCATCTTGAGCTGCTGACCGGCAGCCCGCTGCCCGAGCACCACAGCGAAGTGATCGAAGACCAGGACTGGGAACGCAGCTGGATGGACGGTTTCCAGCCGATGCAATTCGGCCAGCGCCTGTGGATCGTGCCGAGCTGGCACGCCGCACCGGAACCCGATGCAGTGAACCTGCTGCTAGACCCGGGCCTCGCATTCGGCACCGGCACCCACCCGACCACCGCACTGTGCCTGGAATGGCTCGACGGCCAGGACCTGAAAGACTGCAACGTGCTGGACTTTGGCTGCGGCTCGGGGATTCTGGCGATTGCCGCCCTGCTGCTGGGCGCCAAGGAAGCCGTGGGCACCGACATCGACGTGCAGGCGCTGGAAGCTTCCCGCGACAATGCCGGGCGCAACAACATCGCCGAACACCTGTTCCCGCTGTACCTGCCGGAAGATCTGCCGCAGGTTCAGGCCGACGTGCTGGTGGCCAACATTCTCGCCGGCCCGCTGGTGTCCCTGGCGCCACAGTTGACCCGCCTGGTGAAATCGGGCGGCCGCCTGGCGCTGTCGGGCATCCTCGCCGAGCAAGGCGATGACGTCGCTGCCGCCTACGCGAAGGACTTCGATCTGGACCCGATCGCCAATCGCGACGGCTGGGTGCGCATCACTGGTCGTCGGCGCTAGAATGACCGCCTGCCTATACCGGATCGCCGCATGACCGACAGTTTCGTCACCCAGTGCCCGCATTGCCAAACCAGCTTCCGCGTCAGCCATGCTCAGTTGAGCGTGGCGCGGGGCGTGGTTCGTTGCGGCTCGTGCCTGCAGGTGTTCAATGCCGCCAAGCAACTGCTTGAGCAGGCCGGCAAGGAGGCGCCAATCCCACCGGCAGCCGAAACGCCGCAAGAGCCCCGCGCCATCAGCCAAAAGCAATGGAGCGCGACCGCGCTGGATCTGGACAGCCTGGATCTCGACGAAGAGCTTGCCCGGCTTGAACAGCGGGAAATCCAGCCCGCCACCGAACTTGGTCGCCATCGCGACGACTCGCTGAGTGCCCGTCGCGATTCCGTCGAACAGGACGATGAGCCGTGGTCCGACAGTCTGTTCAGCGAGTCGGCCGCCGATCGCGCAAAAACCGAGCCCCCGTTCGACAGTTTCGAGACACCCGAGCCGACGATTGAATCGGACAAAGGCTCGCGCACCGAACCTTCCCTGTCTCTGGAGCCGGTGGAGCTGGACGACGAATCGCAGCCGCCACAACTGCGACTGCACGATCCGCTCGACACACCGCTCAACCATGAACGCCTGTCGGCAGCCGACGAGCACGAGATCGACGATGAACTGCCGCCGGTCGAACCGCTGCGCCAGCGACGCGAACGCAGCGAACCCGGCGTGCGCGCTGAAGTACTGCAGGACCTGACCGACGATCCGCTGCAACTGGACTGGCAAAAGCGCCGCTCTCCCTGGGGCCGCCGCCTGTTCTGGTTGTTGTTGACCCTGCTCGCCGCTGGCGCCCTCGTCGGCCAGTACATCGCCTACGACTTCGACAACCTGGCGCGACAAGACCAATACCGTCCATGGTTCCAGCAACTGTGCCCGCAAATCGGTTGCGACGTTCCGTCCAGGGTCGACATCGCGAAAATCAAAAGCAGCAACCTGGTTGTGCGCAGCCATCCGGAGTTCAACGGCGCGCTGGTGGTCGATGCCATCATCTATAATCGCGCCCCTTTCTCCCAACCCTTCCCACTGCTGGAACTGCGCTTTGCAGACCTCAACGGCCACCTGATCGCCAGTCGACGCTTCAAACCCGGCGAGTACCTCAACGGCGATCTCGAAGGCATGGTGGAAATGCCACCACAAACGCCTATCCACATCGCACTGGACATTCTCGATCCAGGCGCCAAAGCGGTGAACTACAGCCTGAGCTTTCACTCGCCGGAGTGAAAAGCTTCCCCGCGCCGGGATTGACGTCGACTTTCTGACTGCCTCCCACCGAACCAAACCGCTGGTAATAACAGAATAACTGTTCAGATTTTGTTCAATTCAGCCTTTATCCAGTCATCGAGAGCGGGTATCATGCCAACCCTTTTTCGAACTCTCATGATCCGGCCCCACAACAGGGAAGTCCTATGTCGGCGGTACGCATCGGTCCATACACATTACAAAACAGCTTGATTCTCGCCCCGATGGCGGGCGTCACTGACCAACCCTTTCGTCAGCTCTGCAAGCGCTTGGGTGCAGGGCTAGTCGTCTCGGAAATGGTCACCAGCGACATGAGTTTGTGGAATACCCGCAAATCGCGCATGCGCATGATCCACGAAGGTGATCCCGAGCCACGCTCGGTACAGATCGCCGGTGGTGACGCACAGATGCTGGCGGACGCGGCCCGGGCCAACGTCGAACTGGGCGCACAGATTATTGACATCAACATGGGCTGTCCGGCGAAGAAGGTCTGCAACAAGGCTGCCGGTTCCGCGCTGTTGAAGGATGAAGCCTTGGTTACCGAGATCCTGCAGGCCGTCGTGGCTGCGGTTGATGTGCCGGTGACCCTGAAGATCCGGACCGGATGGGACCGGGACAACAAGAACGGCCTGACGGTGGCGAAGATCGCTGAACAGGCAGGCATTACGGCACTGGCGGTGCATGGCCGCACCCGAGCCGACCTGTACACCGGTGAAGCCGAGTACGACACGATTGCCGCGATCAAGCAGGCCGTGTCGATACCGGTTTTCGCCAACGGCGATATCGATTCGCCGGAGAAAGCCCGGTACGTGCTCGATGCGACCGGTGTTGACGGCCTGTTGATTGGCCGGGCGGCCCAGGGGCGGCCGTGGATTTTTCGTGAGATCGATCATTTCCTGCGTACCGGCGAGAAACTCCCGGCGCTGGAGCTGATCGAGGTGGAACGCATTCTGCTAGAGCATCTGGCTGCCCTGCACGTCTTCTATGGCGATGTCATGGGCGTCCGTATCGCTCGAAAGCATGTGGGCTGGTATCTCGCAACCTTGCCGGGCGCCAGGGAATTTCGCGCCCACTTCAATCGTTTGGATGGTACGGAAACACAATGCGCCAACGTTCGGGAGTTTTTTGCCGAGCGTTACAAGAGCCTGACAGGGGACGGAGAAGGGGTGGCCGCATGACGATGATGACCGAGACTTTAGTGAGTGGAACAACACCCGTGAGCGACAACGTGAATTTGAAACAGCACCTCAATACGCCGAGCGAAGAAGGTCAGACCCTTCGCGGGAGTGTCGAGAAGGCGCTGCACAATTATTTCGCCCACCTTGAGGGCGCTGCCGTCACGGATGTGTACAACCTGGTGCTCTCCGAAGTCGAGGCCCCCCTGCTCGAGTGCGTGATGAACTACGTCAAGGGCAACCAGACCAAGGCCAGCGAGATGCTCGGACTGAACCGGGGCACGCTGCGCAAGAAACTCAAGCAGTACGATTTGCTGTAAGCATTCAATCAAACCAGAAAGGCGCCCGCGTAAAACCGGTCGCCTTTTTTGCTGACTCCTTTGCTTTTGATGGAAATTGAAATGACCGACCAGACTACCCGCCTGCCGATCCGCCGCGCCTTGATCAGTGTTTCCGACAAGACCGGGATCCTCGAATTCGCCAAAGAGCTTGAAGCCCTGGGCGTCGAGATTCTCTCCACCGGCGGAACGTTCAAGCTGCTGCAGGACAACGGCGTTGCCGCAGTGGAAGTCGCGGATTACACCGGTTTCGCGGAAATGATGGACGGCCGGGTGAAAACCCTGCACCCGAAAATCCACGGCGGCATCCTCGGTCGTCGCGGCATCGACGACGCCATCATGAACGAGCACGGCATCAAGCCGATCGATCTGGTCGCGGTCAACCTGTACCCGTTCGAAGCCACCATCAACAAGCCTGACTGCGACCTGCCGACCGCTATCGAGAACATCGACATCGGCGGCCCGACCATGGTCCGTTCGGCAGCAAAAAACCATAAAGACGTGGCCATCGTGGTCAATGCCGGCGACTACGCCAGCGTCCTGGAAGGCCTCAAGGCCGGCGGCCTGACCTACGCTCAGCGTTTCGACCTGATGCTCAAGGCATTCGAACACACCGCGGCCTACGACGGCATGATCGCCAACTACATGGGCACCGTGAATCAGGCTGCCGAGACACTCTCGACCTCCGGTCGCAGCGAGTTCCCACGCACCTTCAACAGCCAGTTCATCAAGGCTCAGGAAATGCGCTACGGCGAGAACCCGCACCAGAGCGCGGCGTTCTACGTGGAAGCCAAGCCTGCCGAAGTCGGCATCGCCACCGCGACCCAACTGCAAGGCAAAGAGCTGTCGTACAACAACGTGGCTGACACCGATGCCGCGCTGGAATGCGTGAAGAGCTTCGTCAAGCCAGCCTGCGTGATCGTCAAGCACGCCAACCCGTGCGGCGTGGCGGTGAGCCCGGACGCCGAAGGCGGCATCCGTCAGGCTTACGAACTGGCCTACGCCACCGATACCGAATCGGCTTTCGGCGGCATCATCGCCTTCAACCGCGAACTCGATGCCGAGACCGCCAAGGCCATCGTCGAGCGTCAGTTCGTCGAAGTGATCATCGCCCCGAGCGTCAGCGAAGAGGCCCGCGCCATCGTTGCCGCCAAAGCCAACGTGCGCCTGCTGGCCTGCGGCGAGTGGGCGGCTGATCGCGCCGCTGCCTGGGATTACAAACGCGTCAACGGTGGCCTGCTGGTGCAGAGCCGCGACATCGGCATGATCGGCGCCGACGACCTGAAAGTGGTGACCAAGCGCGCCCCGAGCGAACAGGAAATCAATGACCTGATCTTCGCCTGGAAAGTCGCCAAGTACGTGAAGTCCAACGCCATCGTCTACGCCAAGAACCGCCAGACCATCGGTGTCGGCGCTGGCCAGATGAGCCGCGTGAACTCCGCACGCATTGCTGCCATCAAGGCAGAGCATGCTGGCCTGCAGGTTCAAGGTGCGGTCATGGCATCCGACGCATTCTTCCCGTTCCGCGACGGCATCGACAACGCGGCCAAGGTCGGTATCACTGCGGTGATCCAGCCAGGCGGCTCGATGCGTGACAACGAAGTGATTGCTGCTGCCGACGAAGCCGGCATCGCCATGGTGCTCACCGGCATGCGTCACTTCCGTCACTGATAACACACCCACTGTAGGAGCCGGCTTGCTGGCGATAGCGGTCTGGCAGGTAAACAGCGATGACCCGATCGCCAGCAAGCCGGCTCCTACAGTCAGCATCCAGCAGGATGCATCCCCGAATTAGCGTCATCCGAGGTTTTTGAAATGAATGTTTTGATCATTGGCAGCGGTGGCCGTGAACACGCACTGGCCTGGAAAGTGGCTCAGGATCCTCGCGTGCAGAAAGTGTTCGTGGCACCGGGTAACGCCGGCACCGCCATCGAAGCCAAGTGCGAGAACGTCGCCATCGACGTGCTGGCCCTGGAGCAACTGGCAGACTTCGCCGAGAAAAACGTTTCCCTGACCATCGTTGGCCCTGAAGTGCCATTGGTTGCCGGCGTTGTAGACCTGTTCCGCAGCCGTGGCCTGGACTGCTTCGGTCCGACCGCTGGCGCTGCGCAGCTGGAAGGTTCGAAAGCGTTCACCAAGGACTTCCTGGCGCGCCACAAGATCCCGACTGCCGACTACCAGAACTTCACCGAGATCGAGCCTGCCCTGGCTTATCTGCGTGAAAAAGGTGCGCCGATCGTAATCAAGGCCGACGGCCTGGCCGCCGGTAAAGGCGTGATCGTCGCCATGACCCTGACTGAAGCCGAAGACGCGGTACGCGACATGTTGGCAGGCAATGCCTTTGGCGAAGCCGGTTCGCGCGTCGTCATCGAAGAGTTCCTGGACGGCGAAGAAGCCAGCTTCATCGTCATGGTCGATGGCAAGAACGTCTTGCCGATGGCCACCAGCCAGGACCACAAACGCGTTGGCGACGGCGATACTGGCCCGAACACTGGCGGCATGGGTGCTTACTCCCCTGCCCCGGTCGTCACCGCCGACGTGCACAAGCGCGTCATGGACCTGGTGATCTGGCCGACCGTGCGCGGCATGGCCGAGGAAGGTAACGTCTACACTGGCTTCCTGTATGCAGGCCTGATGATTGACAAGGCTGGTAACCCAAAAGTTATCGAATTTAACTGCCGTTTCGGCGACCCTGAGACCCAACCGGTCATGCTGCGTTTGCAGTCGAGCCTGGTGCTGCTGGTCGAAGCGGCCCTGGCGCAGGCGCTGGACAAGGTCGAAGCGCAATGGGATCCACGCCCGAGCGTCGGTATCGTATTGGCCGCAGGCGGCTATCCTGGTGACTACGCCAAAGGCGTGGCTATCAACGGCCTGGACGCTGCGGCAGCATTGGAAGGCAAAGTTTTCCACGCTGGTACGGCGCTCAAGGACGGTCAGGTTGTAACGGCCGGTGGTCGGGTGCTTTGCGCCACTGCCATGGGCGTCAGCGTCGACGCTGCCCAACAGCAGGCTTACAAGCTGGCGGCCAGCATTGATTGGGAAGGCTGTTTCTATCGCAAGGACATTGGCTACCGCGCCATTGCCCGCGAGCGTGGCGAAAATCAGGAATAAGGTCAACACCGCGCCAGGCAACGGACTCGATTCCTTGCCTGGCTATTCCGGCGCCGCGCATCGTTATATTCTGGCATTAACCTAAGAAGGGATTTCGCCGTGCGCTGGCTCAGGATTGCCATAAGTTTAACCGTCACGCTGCTGACCTTGCTCTGCATGCTACCGGCCCAGGCCGAGCAAGGCAGTGGCTGGGCAGTATTGCTCGACGAACAGGGCGACCTGCAACTCAGCGACATCCGCTCTGCCCGCTACACCAATCAATTCAGCCCCATCGAACTCGACCGCCTCACGGCAGCCGAGCCCGATGGCGCCTTATGGCTGCGATTCAGACTCTCGCCCGGCAAGCATGAACAATTGCTGCGGGTGTTCGCTCCCGATCTGCGCCAACTCGACCTGTATGTGCTGGACGGCGACAAGCTGGTCGATCAAGCCAACACGGGCAACGAACAGCCCCAGGCGGCGCGGCCACTGCCCAGCAGTGATTTCATGTTGCCGCTACCCCAAAGCGACAAGCCACTCGACGTCTACCTGCGGCTTAACTCCGACCATCAGTTGAGGCCCTACGTCACCCTGCAAGCGGCCGTCATGACCGCCGCCAATCAGGGCCAGACGCTGATCTACGGACTGCTGTTCGGCTGCATCACGATGCTGATCCTGCACAACCTCCTGCGCTATACCTACACCCGTTCTCGCAGCAGCCTCTGGGTAGCGGCATGCGAGGGCTTGCTGATGCTCAGCCTGCTGTTGTTTCTGAACATCGCCGGGGCCTGGCTGCCGGACTGGCGTGCACTGCAAACGCCAGGAGCGTACCTGGCGTTGCTGCTGACAGCGCCTTGCGGCCTGATGCTGACTAACCGGTTCTTCGCACCTCTGGGCCCGCACCCCCTGAACAAGCTGATCATGGGAGAAGTGCTGCTCATCTCCTCCTGTGGCCTGATGTTGTTGTTCGTCAACACCTTGCCACTGAACTTCATCACCTACGGCTTGGTGGCCCTGGCGGGGCTGACCATGTTGTTCATCAGCGCCTATCACTGGCAAAAAAACTATCGCCCGGCACGCTTTTTCGTGGCGGCGATGGTTGTGTTCAACCTTGGGACGCTGATTATTCTCCCAGCCCTGTTGGGGTTGACCCTGATCGAGCCCCACGGGTTGATCACTATCTTGCTGGCACTCATCTGCCTCAGTGGTTTGCTGATGAGTATTGCCCTGAGTGAGCGACAGCGCAGCATCACCGAAAGCCGTTTCAGCATCAGTCGCGATCTGGCCGCCAGCAATGCCGAGATCAATGCCAAGGCGGAGTTCCTGGCGAAAATCAGCCATGAAATCCGCACGCCGATGAACGGCGTACTGGGCATGACCGAGCTGCTGCTGGGCACGCCGCTCTCGGTCAAGCAGCGCGACTATGTGCAGACCATCCACAGTGCCGGCAACGAACTGCTGACATTGATCAACGAAATTCTCGACATTTCCAAGCTCGAATCCGGGCAGATCGAACTCGATGATGTGCAGTTCGATCTCAACGCGCTGATCGAAGATTGCCTGAGTATCTTCCGTGCCAAGGCCGAACAGCAGAACGTCGAGCTGATCAGCTTTATTCAGCCGCAGGTCCCACGGGTCATCAGCGGAGACCCGACGCGTCTGCGCCAGACCCTCCTGAGCCTGCTTGAAAACGCCCTGAAGAAAACCGACGAAGGCGAAATCCTGATCGTCGTCGCTCTCGATGAGCGCACCGCCAAACCGCGCCTGCGCATCGCCGTACAGGACAGCGGCGAACCCATGAACGCCGAAGAGCGCGATGCGCTGATGCACGCCGAACTGCACAGCAGGCACTTCCTCTCGGCCACGCATCTGGGCGGCAACCTGGGGCTGGTGATCGCTCGCCAACTGATTCGCCTGATGCAAGGGGAATTCGGCATCAAGAGCGGCACCAATCAAGGCAGCACGCTATGGCTGACCTTGCCGCTGGACCCCGACCGCCTCGAACACCCGACCTCCGACCTCGATGGCCCGCTGCAAGGCGCACGCGTGCTGGTGGTGGATGACAACGACACCTGTCGCAAGGTGCTGGTGCAACAGTGCACGGCCTGGGGGCTGAACGTCAGCGCCGCGCCTTCCGGCAAGGAAGCGCTGGCGCTGTTGCGCACCAAGGCACACCTGCGCGATTACTTCGATGTGGTCCTGCTCGACCAGAACATGCCCGGCATGACTGGCATGCAACTGGCGGCCAAGATCAAGGAAGACCCAAGCCTGAACCACGACATCCTGTTGATCATGCTGACCGGCATCAGCAATGCGCCCAGCAAGATCATCGCCCGCAACTCGGGGATCAAACGCATCCTCGCCAAACCGGTCGCCGGGTACACGCTTAAAACGACCCTCGCCGACGAGTTGACGCAGCGCAACAAGGGTCTCGCCTTCACTCAGCTACCGCAAAACGTCCCTACCCTGCCGGTCAAGGTTCCGAGTGATTTCCGTATTCTGGTCGCGGAAGACAACAGCATTTCGACCAAGGTCATCCGCGGCATGCTGGGCAAGCTCAACCTGCAACCGGACACTGCCAGCAATGGCGAAGAAGCCTTGCAGGCGATGAAAGCCCAACGTTACGACCTCGTCCTGATGGACTGCGAAATGCCGATCCTCGATGGCTTCTCCGCCACCCAGCAATTGCGCGCATGGGAAGTTGGCAACCAACGGACTCGTACTCCGGTGGTGGCATTGACCGCCCACATTCTCGCTGAGCATAAAGAGCGTGCACGCCAGGCCGGCATGGATGGGCACATGGCCAAACCGGTCGAGCTTTCGCAATTGCGCGAATTGATCGAACACTGGGTCACCCAACGTGATCAGCTAAATCGGGCGGCGACACCCACGTCCTGAGCCGACAGACCCCGCAGCGCCTGATAGACTCCCCCTCGACTTCCCTCGCCAGTGAGCTTGCACCATGCTCCATGTGTTGTTCAGTGTTTACCTGAAGATGCTGGTGCTCTACAGCCCCTTCTTCGTGTTGTCCTGCTTCATCAGCCTGACTCGCGGTTATTCACGCAAGGAACAGCGCCGCCTGGCCTGGAAAGTGGCCCTCGCCACACTGATCTCCAGCGTGTTGCTGTACTTGTTCGGACGGGTGATTTTCAGCGTCTTCGGCATTACTGTGGACGCATTCCGCATTGGTGCCGGTAGCGTGCTGTTCATCTCGGCACTGGCCATGGCGCAAGGCAAGTCAGCGGTACAGACCGACAACGTGCAGCAGGACGTGACCATCGTCCCGCTGACCATTCCCCTGACGGTTGGGCCCGGCACCATCGGCGCCTTGCTGGTGATGGGCGTGGGCCAGCCGCACTGGGACGACAAGCTCACGGCCATCGTGGGTATTGCGTTAGCCAGCTTCACCGTAGGAGTGGTGCTGTATCTGTCCGGCCGCATCGAACGCATTCTCGGCGACCAGGGCTTGCAGATTGTCAGCCGGTTGATGGGGTTGTTTGTGTGTGCGTTGGCGGCGCAGATTATTTTCACCGGGGTGAAGGGGTATCTGGTGCCTTAGGGATAGCCGCGACGTAAAGCCAGAGGTAAATGCCTCTGGCAACCGAGTTGTACTTAAGTCGGCGAATACTCGTAAAAAAGAGCCTCTCGGAGCTCGTCAAGAAACTTGATGGTCTCAGCCTCTTTCCTCAGATCCTCTTCGTGAATAGTGAAATACGCTTTACCTTGATAAATATCCAGATCGGAGCTATTCCATTCCACGAACAGCACTCTAGTGTGCTGCATCGATGGAATGCAACTCACCGTACCCACGACCATCGACACTTCCGCATCGTCATCTTGCTTGCAAACAGAAACGCCGAAGTTAATACCATCGGCATCTGCAGTATTCCTCTCGAATAAATTTACCGCATCGGGTTGTTTCTTGAGTGCATCAATGGTTTTGTCCGCCACGACTTTAAGCGCATTAGCGGCGGTGCCAGCCAGCCCACCGGCTGCCGAATGAACAATGTCCAGAGCTACATTGTCCATCGTCAATTTAGCGCTGCTCGACTTGTAGCGAGTTAAAGCTGCATGATAATTGGTCCACCCAAGGGCGAACATCAGATTTTTGAAAGCCTCGTAACGGGCGGCCCTCTGCGTTTTACTCGGGAACAGGATCTTTGCAGAGATCGAAGCATACGCGTAGGTATTTTTTACAATACGTTTGTTACGCCTGCTCATCCCCTCCAAAAAACCAACAATGCCATCGCCCATGATTGCGGCGTTCAGTTCATCCCGATCAATCGGCAGCTGCATTGCCATACGCATCCGACTCTTCGGACCGGCCAGCGCCAACTTCATCCTACATTGCTCAAGGCATTGATCTAAGTATGCGTGAGCTTCTGCATCATTCATCTTGTTCATTTAAAATTCCTTTTTATTTAATACTGACGATAACTTCAATAAATCACCCAACAAAACCTATCGCAACCACCAAGTAACTTCAAGGCCTTAAAAAGCAACTAAAAAATACCACTGAAACGGCATTAAATAATTTTTGAAAAAAAGCACGCAAATGAACATACAAAATCACACACAACAACTCACGCTTCACGCAAAGGCAAAGGCAAAGGCAAAGGCAAAGGCAAAGGCAAAGGCAAAGGCAAAGGCAAACACTCCGACTCAATACATAATTAGGCAAGTCAATATCTGCTGCACATGCCAGCATTAACCTACATTCTCTGACGCATTGGTCAAGAGAACAAAAAAGCCACAGCAGCACGAATAAATACTCAGCTGCCGTGGCTTTTTTGTCGAAGG
>NZ_JAUHUK010000027.1:0-71238 GCF_030417915.1 Pseudomonas sp. C32
GGTGGCGAGCAATGCCCAGAATGTGCAGGTGGCCTAGGCCGAAACACCGAGGTATCTCTTTGTTGCGGGGCGGCTGGTGGCTTCAGTTACAAAAAAGCCGACACTAATGTCGGCTTTTTTGTGGGCGTTTTCTGCATTAAAAGCCGCGGATGACTCGGGACTTGAGGTCGGCGTGAAAGCGATCCGCATTGGATTTGTTAACGCTGCGCACCGACTCGCTACCAGTCACCGAATCCAGTGACATCGAGCGCTTGAGCATCGACTCGTTGCGATAGGCATCGATGAAGAACTCGATGTCCCGGTCGCTGGTCAGCTTCGGCCATTTGTCGAGGTACAGCGGCAGCTCTGTCGGGCCGGTCTTGAATGAGCAGATGCGCCGGTTGGTGATGGTCGCTTCGCCGATTTCGAACGGCACCCACCAGGACAGTGCGGTTTTCTCCGACACCACTGCCAGCAGGTGTGTGCATTCGCTGATGTTGCGGGTGATCACCCCGGTGATGTCGTCGGTGGTCTGGGATTCGGCATCCAGTACGTCGAGATAGGTCTTGATGTTGGCCTGCATCAGGCGCGTGTTGATGTTGATCGCGTGGGCGCGGTCCATGTGGCGGTAGCTGATAAACACTGGCATCAGAAATGTCCCTTGATCGCGAGTTCGCGGTAATAGGCGCCGAGGGCGGTGAGGCGGCAGCCGGTGGAGTGGATGGCGGCGTAGTACATGTGTTCGGCGTCCACCGGTTCGACCAGGCTGTGGCGGTTGCACTTTTGCAACTGGGCGAAGACCTCGCCCTGTTCCGGGTTGAACTCGGGCTCGGTGGGCTCAAAGCTGGGGGCGAGGGGGTACACCGACTCTGCTTCGGCAAACCATTCGGGGAGTTTGCGAAGGATTTCCTTGGGGATCAGCGGTGACACTTCGCGCAGGGAAATGAACTGCGAGACATTGGTCTTGAACACCGGACGCTGTTCCCAGGCATCAAGGGCATTGTCGACAAACGAATAGAGGCTTCCGGGGGTGATCTTGCCCAGGATGTTCGCGGCTCCGCCGTGCAGGGCCTGGAGCAGCAATCCGGTGAACACGCCGTGCTGCATGCCCTCCATCGCCGGCTCTTCCTTTTTACAGGCGGTCAGAATGGTCATGCCTTCGCCGACCACGCTGCCTTCGCTGCGCAAGGCGCGCAGTTCGCCGGCCGAGCCGCTCTGGCAACAATCGAGAATGATCACTTTGTTTTTGATCTTGGTGGCCTTGCTCGCCCAGTTGAGGATGTCGCTGAGGCGAATCCCGTCCTTGGCGCTCTTGTAATCCTGCGGGATCAACATGCCTTCGTCGGTGTCGGTGTCGAAGCTGCCGTGACCGGCGAAGTACAGTAGCGCGACGTTGCAGTCACCGGAAAACAGCTCGCGAATCTGGTCTTCGAGTTTTTCCCTGCTCAGGAACTCCTCGGCGGAAGTCAGCACGATGTTCTTGAAGTTAGGATCGCCATTGGCGTCGGTTTTCAGCACGGAGGCCATGGCCATGGCGTCATTGCTGCAACCGCTCAGGCGTGACACATGGGTGTAGTCGTTGATGCCGATAAACAGTCCTTTGCGCATGATCAGGCCGCCGTATACAGGCGAATCGCCTTGACGATACTGCTGGTGTTCCACGCGCATTCGGCGTGGGCGGCGTCAGATTCCATCGTGCAGGGGCCGTTCCACGAGTGGCTGTTGGACAAATGACAGGTTTGCATGGGTGACCCTCGATGTCGCAGGCGTGCGAAGAGGGTTTGAACTTAGGCAATTTGACGACAGCCACAAGGGACTGGGACTTAAAGAGAAATGCCCTACAAGGGGGTGTGCAGGCGCCTACAGAAAGGTCTGACGTTCCAGTGGAGAGGGGAGGTTGCAGCAGAACCGCCGACCCACTGCCCGGTTGGGTTCCGGGCGGTGGGTGCAGCTGTTTAGTAGCCGTTTTCCGGCAGGCTGGCGATGATCGAGCGGTAGCTGTTCATCCGTTGTTGCTGAACGCGGCCATCTTCCAGGGCCTTGAGCAGGGCGCAACCGGGTTCGCGGTCGTGCTTGCAGTCGCGGAAGCGGCAGGTGCCGAGCAGGTCGTTGAACTCGATGAAGCCGGCCTCGACATCGGCGCGGCTGACGTGGCCCAGGCCGAATTCGCGGATGCCCGGGGAGTCGATCAGCTCACCGCCACCGGGGAAGTGGAACAGGCGCGCGGTCGTCGTGGTGTGAGTGCCCTGGCCGGATAGCTCGGAAAGCGGGCCGACGCGGGTTTCGACTTCCGGCAGCAGGCTGTTGACCAGCGACGACTTGCCGACGCCGGACTGACCGACGAACACGCTGATGCGGCCGTCCAATTGCCTCTGCAATTGTTCCATGCCGTTGCCGTGGTGGGCCGACACTTCGAGCACCGGGTAACCCAGCGTGCGGTAAACCGCGAGCAAGGCATTCAGCGCTGGCGCGTTGTTTTCATCGATCAGGTCGAATTTGTTCAGCAGCAACAGCGGCTTGATGCCTGCGTGCTCGGCAGCCACGAGGTAGCGGTCGATCAGGTTGGCATGGGGCTCGGGCAGCGGCGCGAAGACAATGACGATCATGTCGACGTTGGCCGCCACCGGCTTGAGCTGACCACGGCTGTCCGGGCGACACAGCTCGGTGTTACGCGGCAATTGCGCCACGATCACGCCGATGCCCTGGTTGCCGGCACGCCAGACCACCTGGTCACCGGTCACCAGTGCCGGGAGGTTGGCACGCAGGTGACAACGGAACACATGGCCGGCCAGCTCACCGTCGCGAGCCTCGACTTCGACCTGCACACCGAAGTGCGCGATCACCAGACCGTGCTGTTCCGGGCCCAGATCGCCGCCCTCAAGCGCCTCGACAGCCGAGGACTCGCGTTTGGCGGCGCGGGCAGCGCGTTCGCCCTGAATCTTTTCGATGCGCCAGTTTTGACGACGATTGAGTTGGCGTTTGGCCATGGGTGTTCCGTATATAGAATGCAGCGATTAGGTAAAACGGCCGCGAGTTTAGCACGCCCGGCCACTGGCCTAGGCTAAACTGCGCAGCATTGCCTAGGAGCCGACACATGCAAAATTCGCAGAACCTGATCTGGATCGACCTGGAAATGACCGGTCTGAGCCCGGACACCGACGTCATCATCGAAATGGCCACTATCGTCACCGACAGTAATCTGAACACCTTGGCCGAAGGTCCTGTGATCGCCATTCACCACAGCGATGCAGTGCTGGCCACCATGGACGAGTGGAACACCCGCACTCACGGCAACTCGGGCCTGACCCAGCGAGTGCGCGACAGCCGCATCAGCATGGCCGAAGCCGAAGCGGAAACCATCGCCTTTCTGGAAAAGTGGGTGCCCAAGGGCAAGTCGCCGATCTGCGGCAACAGCATCTGCCAGGACCGTCGCTTCCTTTATACGCACATGAAATCCCTGGAAAGCTACTTCCACTATCGCAACCTCGACGTGTCTACGCTCAAGGAACTGGCCGCGCGCTGGGCGCCGGACGTGCGTGACAGCTTCAAGAAGGGCAGTACCCACCTGGCGCTGGACGACATCCGCGAATCGATCGCCGAGTTGCAGCATTACCGCCAGCATTTCATCAAGTTCTAAGCCTGGAATCCGATCTGTAGGAGCCGGCTTGCTGGCGATGGCGCCATTGAGGACGCCATCGCCAGCAAGCCGGCTCCTACAAATGATGTCGCCCTCTTTTGGTGCTTGGGTGAAGTGAGTAGACTGCGCGCCTTTTCTGCAAGGACCGCCCCCCATGTTACTGATGCTCTACCTGATCGCCATTACCGCCGAAGCCATGACCGGCGCCCTGTCTGCCGGGCGTCGGGGCATGGACTGGTTTGGCGTGGTGTTGATCGCCTGCGTCACGGCGTTAGGCGGCGGTTCGGTACGCGATGTGCTGCTCGGTCACTATCCGCTGACCTGGGTCAAACACCCGGAATACCTGGTCCTGACAACCATCGCGGCGATGTTCACAGTCTTCACTGCTCGCTGGATGCGTCATCTGCGCTCACTGTTTCTGGTGCTTGATGCCGTTGGCTTGGTGGCATTCACCCTGATCGGCTGCATGACTGCCCTGGAAATGGGGCATGGCATGTTGGTCGCATCAGTCAGCGGTGTGATCACCGGTGTGTTCGGCGGCATCTTGCGGGATATCTTCTGCAACGATATCCCGCTGATCTTCCGACGAGAGCTGTACGCCAGCGTCTCGTTCGCGGCGGCGTGGTGTTACATGCTTTGTCTTTACCTGAACTTGCCGGGTGAACAGGCGATTCTGATCACACTGTTCGGCGGCTTCCTGTTGCGCTTGCTGGCGATCCGTTTCCACTGGGAAATGCCCAAGTTTGTTTACAATGACGAGCATTAAAGCTTGTCGCGTTGTCATTGTTTTCAGGGCGCGTGCGGTAGTTATGTAGTGCCTTGATGAGTAGTTGTTTTTATAAGCTGATTTTTTACTTCGGCTTATAGGCAATTCCCATGGCAATTCATGAAAAGTTCATAGAAGAAAGAATACCTGGCTGGCTGACCCACGCGTCGCCAGCCCGGCGCCAGGCGTTGCGACGTGTTGCGGTCAAGATTCCTGAATGGAGCCGAAACGCCGCTGCGGCGGCTCATGCGGAGCTGGCGCAAGCGGTCAAGGCCCGTTGGTCCTCGCAGGCGAAGGTAGATCGCTTGTTCGAGCGGTTGAGCGATGTCCGTCGGTTTGCCGACCCATTGCTTCGACAGGCGCTAAAAAACCGTTTTGGCGTTGAGGTTGATGTCAACCGAACTTACCTGCGGCTCTATCTACCCACCGGTATCGCCGTGGGCTATCAAACTAAAACCCTTTCCTTGCTTGATGCGGCCTTGCATAACTTCGAGAGCAAGGAATCGGGCGCTCACTACTTTGATAGCGCGTCCTGCTTTATCGATGAGCCCAGTACGCTTGGCCACTTCAACGTGCTGGCAATTAATGACCGCATCAGCGTCAGTGCATTTGTTTCCCTGTGCCGCGAGCTGGATATCGGCGGCCAATACGCACAGCAACTTGAAACATTGTTGCTGCCTACGGATGCCTTGGCCAAAGCGGTCTTGGCGTCCAAGGTCAAGACCAGTCAACAGGATGCATTCAGGGCCGCGGTGCTGCTTGCGCGGATGAAAGGGGATATCGGCTCTGATTGCCAGGCCTCGCTTTTGCAGTTACTCGATGACTCTGGCTCTGGGCCAACGCAGTGCTGCCAGTTGCAGATCTTTGAGGCGAGGCTGACGGGGATCATGGTGCTGGCGGGGGATTTTGAGCGTGCTTCCACGGTTATGCCGTTGGTCGTATACATCCCGGACGATCCGCAGCACCCGGTCAAGGAATATCCGTCGACGCTGGCGTTCAAGTCAGCTTTGACGGAGCGATTGCGCTCAACGGACTACCAGCGTTTTTTTGCCCGGTTTGTCGCACATGAGCATCGCGGTTCATTTTTTGCCGCCCTCGACCAGCATTTGCATGTTGTGATGTGGCATCCACCGCAACCTGGTGACCCGCGGCCTGCCTGGCGGCGTGCGCGAGTGGACAATCCCGCACTGCGATTTGATATGCACAGGATTCAGGGTGATCCGTGGCAATGGTTGTATCAGGAGAGCCTCAACAAGATTCTCAATGATGCTCGCGCCATTGCCGTGCCCACGGCGGACGCCGACCGCAAGTCGCGTTGGGCGCTGTGGGACAGCATTGTGAACGTGGCCTCTATCGTGCTGCAGGTGGCCAGTCTGGTCGCGATGCCGTTTGTGCCCTTGATGGGCGAATTGATGTTGGCTTACGCCACGTATCAACTGCTGGACGAAACGTTTACCGGCATTCTCGATTGGGCTGAAGGACAGGTCTCCGAAGCCGCCGATCATCTGCTGGCCATCGCGGAAAATCTGGCTCAACTGGCGACCTTCGGAGCGGCGGGAGCTGTGGCGGGGAAAATGCTGGCGATCAAACCTTCAGGATTTGTCGAAGGGCTCAAACCGGTGGCGCTTCATGATGGCCGCACACGGTTGTGGAATCCGGATTTACAACCTTACGAAGCACCCCTCTCGCCACCTTCGGAAGGTGCACAGGACGCATTGGGTCTTCGGCTCCACGCCGGCAAGACTGTCCTCACGCTTGAAAGTCGCACCTACGAAGTCGCTGCCAATCCTGAAAGCGGCGTCTACCACGTACGCCACCCGAAACGGCCGAACGCCTACCGACCTCGCCTGACCCACAACGGAGCCGGCGCCTGGGCGCATGAGGTCGAGCGACCAATGGAATGGCAGGGCGCGCAATTGTTCCGGCGGTTGGGCCATTCGGTCGCGGAGTTTTCCGACGAGACGGCACGCCGCATCCTCGCCGTCAGCGGTGTCGACGACGCCATGTTGCGGCATTTGCACGTTCACGCCCGGCGCCCACCGGCCTTGCTGGAAGACACGATTCGCCGGTTCAAACTCGATCAGCGCATCCAGGTTTTTCGCGAACAAATGCTCAGCCCCGATCCGGGCGTTTATGCCAAGGCCGATGTTCAACTGCAAAAACACCTGTTGCAGATGCAGCAGGTCAATCTGCCAGAAGTTCGGTTGCGTGCAGACCAGTTGATGGAGACCCTTTGGGATGTCTTTGGCGAGCGCGAGCAGAAGCAGCTGTTGGGATTGAGCCCTGCACCGGGTGACGCGCTGCCAGCGCGGCATGTCCGAACCGCCCTGCTGCGCGGCAGGATGGCTCGATGGGCAGAGGAAAACCGGGGACCATTGTTCCGCGTTCTTGAGGAATCGTTCGAATCGGCTGCAAGCGCCGAAACGCAGCAGATGCGCAGAACCTTCCCCGGTCTGCCTCGAACCGTCGCAGAAGAACTGTGGCGTGAAGCCAGTGCTGCCGAGCGACTGCTCCTGCATAACAGTCCAGGAATGCCGCGGCGAATGGCGCAAGAGGCGTTGTTTTATTTGCGTGAGTTACGCCTCACTCGCGCTTATGAAGGGCTGTACTTGCAGGCGGTATCCAGCGCAGACAGCGACAAGCTGGCCTTGCACATGCTCGAAACCCTTGAAGGCTGGAAAGCCGATATACGGCTGGAGGTGCGCGAAGGTCACTTCGAAGGCGCGTTGTTGGACAGTGTCGGGCCCATCGACGCACCCATTCGCAAAGTACTGGTCAGGCAGCAAAATCAATACGAGACGTTTGACGAGCATGGGCTGCACCTGCACGGCCGAGACGAACTGTTTGCCGCTATCCAGCGCGCGCTGCCGCAGGCACAACGCGAGGCGCTGGGGTTGCCACATGTCGGTCAGGTTCGCGAGCTTGAGCAAAAGCTCAGGCAGCAGGCGCTTTTGCCTCGTCCAGAACTGAGAGAGCTGTTCGGGCAACCACCGTTGGAGCCCCGTGCTCGTTCACCGATGGGGCTCGCTGTCAGGCGTTCTGGTTACTTATTGGGGGGAGGTGACCTCGAACCGCCCGAAGCACGACCGCTCGCACAACGCTTTCGAGCGCTTTTCCCGACGCTTTCCGAGGAGAACCTGGCAGCGTTGCGCCATGAGCGATTGACCGGGGATCCGTCGCTGGCCATGGCCCATCTGGAAATCGAGTACCTCTCGTTGGTCAATGATCTTGAACTGTGGGTCAAAGACGTACCCTCTCGGCACCCCGTGACCGGTGCGTTATTGGATGCCGGCACCGTTGAAGAGCAACGTTTCAACCGACAAGCGTTCATGGAAGAGCTAAAGGCCAGTTGGTCGCGTAAACAAACGTTGGCGAGCCCCTATGAGCCCCATCACTTTTACTTGTACCTGGACGTAATGGGGACGCTTCCCGAACTGTCTGCCAGCTTTGGGCACGTGACCGAATTGGTGCTGGGCAGCCGCACCCAGCCTTTGCGTGGACATGGTTTTCTAAAGAGTTTTACCGGGCTGCAGTTTCTTACGCTGGAGGGCGTCAATTTAGGCACTTTTCCTGAAGAAATTTACCAGATGCGAAGTCTGCAATCCTTGACCCTGAACGATTGCGCTGTCCAGCTCACCGACGCTACGGCGGAAGGCCTGTCTCGAATAGAAAGTTTGAAGTTGTTGAGTCTGAATGACAATCCACTCGGGCAAAGTCCACATGTGGGTTTTATGAAAGAATTACGCGATCTCTATTTGCGTAATACTCAATTGACCGAAGTCCCATCCGGCTTATCCGATTTAGAATGTTTGTCGAGGGTTGATTTGACATTTAATGCAATAGTCGAGTTGCCTGAGGAGCTTTTTGAGGTGCCGGATACTCGTGATGTCGACTTTAACTTAAGTGGGAATCCGTTGAGTCTGGTTAGTTTGCGTCAAATCGGAGCTTATCTCGATGGGTCGGGCCTTGATCGCAAAGTTTCGATTCGATTTGACGGACTGATTCCTGATGTCGAAGTCGTAGAAAGTGATTCTGAGGGTCCGTCTTCAGACAGTGCGTTAGGCAGTGAGGAGGGAAGCGACGAAGAACTGGATTGAGTTTTTGATTTTAGAGGTTGTCTACATATATTGACTCTTTTTTTGATGTGCGACTTTAGAGTGGGTGTTGTAGTTTCTTCAATTGGTGGGTCTGTCATGAACCTGGAATTGATCGATCAAAAGCACTGATCAAAAATAATCTAAAAGAGTCAATATTATGTCTGTGGAAAGTGGAAAACCTGCGCGGTTGTCGGTTTTTAAAGTTCAATTTGACGGAGGGGCCGCTCTCACGTCAAAAAAAATATATGCCAACGGAAAAATGCAGGTTCGAGTGCGGGTGATTCTTGCAGCGGTAGACGGAGGGGGGAAGCTTGCCATTTTAACGCCGTCTATCTATCACTCGTTGAGGTTGATCGACTATAAAACAGGAAAATTACTAGCGGACGGTTGGGTAGCAAGTGAACGGCCGAACGAGTATGCACAGGCGCTGTATGGCGTCTCGGCGGATTGGAAGGAAGAAGTCTCGGTCAATCCCTATACCCACATCAAGGAACTGTGGGTTAGCAGTTCAGTGGCGACAGATGCCCAGATAGGCGCAGTGGTAACGTTCAATGACAAGTCGATACGCTCAAATAATACGACTCTCGGCGCTAAGTTTGACAGCAGCGTAACGCTGGAGGCAGAAAATCCGGTGATTTATGAGCGCTCCAAATTTCGCCTGGACGCTGTTGAAAACAAGCTCGCTCATGAACGTGTGCTCACACATTTCTATTTGAGCTTATATGTTGCAGAGCGGCAGATTAAGCTAGTGAATTGGGCTGAGAAGGTGGCGGCTGCGCAGGGGGTCGTTTCTGGAAATCACACGGTATTTGATGCGCATGGCTATTATCCAGATAACGACTATTGGTGGCGTTCAGTCTGTATTTTTGCAGGTGTTGAAGAACAAGAAGTTGTCGTGAAGCTTCCACAGGAGCGGGGCTCGAATCAATCGCGATTTTTTCCTGTCAGGGTCAATGATCGAAACGGCGCGTTATCCATTATTCAAGGGGTGGCTCTGGAGTTTTCTGCGGATACGACTAACAGGCGCGGTGTGTTTTACTTTACGGCGTTCGATATTTACGGCACAGGGCACGATTTGTGTTTGCGCTTTAATGAGTCTGTTTTTCCAGGTGGTTTTATTCTTGAGAAGGCTTAGGGCTTTCAGTGTGCTGTAAGAACGGATATCTAATTAGAACTTAAAGTCAAGGAGAGTGGCATGCCCAAGGAGGCAGTTGTGTCGATATATTCCAGTGCCTGTAATTTTGAAGAATTTCTGAGTGGTGGTGTGGACCCTCGGACCGGACAGTACACGTTCAAATTGTCTATAGGCGGAATCAACTCAGTGGCACTGAACGGGCCGTCGTTGGGTTTTAATCTGCAATTCAACCCCCTCAATACCGTCGACTCCGGGTTGGGTGCCGGTTGGGCGTTGCCTTTGACTCGTTATGATTTGTTGCAGCAATCCTTGTCGTTATCGAGCGGCGACATCTACAAAGTGATACCGGTCAGCGGGGGGCTCAAATTTCCCGAACAACATGTGGAAAACTTTAAAGTGTTCAGTTCCGCTCCAGGTCACTATCAACTGAGTCACAAAAGTGGTTTACGAGAGGAACTTGAGACATTCCAGTCCAGTGACTATGCGGTACCCACACGAATTCTGGCAGCCAATGGTACAAGCATCACGCTTGATTACACCCTGCACCAGGGGAATCCCAGGTTGACTGAGGTCAAGGATGCCGAGCGGTCTTTGCTGAAGGTTACTTACGACGATGCGCAGGTCATCTTCACGAAATTCCCGGATACGACGTGCGAAGCCAAATTCATATTGACCCTTGCCAATGGTCGGGTAGGCAGTATCAGCTTGCCTACAGGGGATGAATGGCATTTTACCTACGAAAACAACGGGGGGCTGGTTTGCCTGACTCAAGTCGACTCGGCAATGGGCTCAAGCGAGTCGATTCAATATGTTGCAGATGGGCACGCGTTTCCGTCGGCGTCGCCTTTCTCAACCTTACCTCATGTGACTGCTCACACGTTGTTCCCAGGTGGTGACCAGCCAGCCATTGTTACGGAGTATGAGTTTTCCCAGCAGAACTTTCTGGGTTTCAATGGCGCAATGGGATGGTCGGAGGAACTGGACAATCTGAGTGCCGCGCCGGATGACTACCGCTACACCTCTACCGTGAATCTGATGCGCGGTTCAGAAGTTCACCGCAGTACGGTTCGGACCTACAACAAGTATCACCTGCTGCTCTGCGAAGAAACTCGGTGCGGGCAGGCCACTCACTCGCTAATGACTCAATATCATCTATCGCCCGGCAAGCACATCACCGATCAACCGCCGCAGTTTCGTTTGCCGTTGGTTCAAACCCGTCGCTATAAAAACCACAGTACCGGTACACATCGGGACGAAGTTACTCGCACGGAGTTTGATGAGTACGGCAATTTGCTCCGACAGGTCGACCCTAGCGGTGTGACTACCGTCAGTGAGTTTTTCCCTGTATCGAAAACCGATGACTGCCCTGCCGATCCCCTGGGTTTTGTCCGGTTCGAAAAACAGCGGACGGTTTATCCGGCCAAGGAACTTGCGGCGGCTCCGATAACCGTAACCCGATATGGGTACAAGCTGCTGGACGGTGTTGTCGGTAGCAAGGTGAAGCATGTCCTGCCTGTGAAAGAGCAGTTTTATGAGCGCACAACGGATGGCGAGACGTTATGCCTGCAGTCGGATCTGCAGTACTTCGAACTACCTGACAAGCCTCATCTGCACGGTCAGTTGAAGAAGCAGACGCGTACCTGCCAGACACTTGAAACCCATTGCGAATTTTCCTACTCACTCCAAGATGAGACCCGGAGTGTACAAACCACAGTCTCTGGGTTCGATGGCATTCAAACGGCGGAATTACGAGCGTATTCGACCTTGAGCGGGGCACTGTTGTCGGCCAAGGACGAAGAGGGTGTCAGCACCGATTTCGATTATGACGCTATTGGGCGGCCATTGACTGAAACCGTCGCGCCGGGGACCAAATTCGAGGCCAAACGTCATTCGAGCTACACGGTTGCGACGTCGAAGTCGCCCACGACCCTGCTCAATACTGATGCTAATGGCGTCCAGCAGCGAGTGACCTATGACGGCATCGGGCGGGTGGTGAAAGTCGAGGAGCAGGACAGCGATGCTTCAGCGGATGGTCCACTACGAGCTGTTTATTCGGCGCGATACGATTCGATCGGTCAGCTTGTGGAAGAAACTCGTACCGATTGGCTGGAAGGTGTCGCCTTACCCCTTAAGCAAAGTTTTATCTTTGATGACTGGGGGCAGTTGTTGACGACGGTTAGCGAGAAGGGACGGCGGCAACATGTTCACTTCGATCCAGTCTCCCGGAAGGAATCGCGCTGGACCGAAGGTGGCGGCAAGACTGTAACGCTCAGCA
Source organism: Pseudomonas sp. C32 (assembly GCF_030417915.1). Classification (NCBI taxonomy): domain Bacteria; kingdom Pseudomonadati; phylum Pseudomonadota; class Gammaproteobacteria; order Pseudomonadales; family Pseudomonadaceae; genus Pseudomonas; species Pseudomonas sp. C32. Next base: position 11,890 of record NZ_JAUHUK010000027.1, read on the forward strand.
ATGATTTCGCACACCCGGTCAGCGTCGAAGTGTTTGATCGCAAGGGGCAAAGCCTGGGCAAGACAGTAAACGTCTATGACGGCTTGGGCCGTACTGTCAGCCAGACCGATCCTGTCGGAAACACAACCACTTATTCCTATGACGTTTTCAGTCGCTTGAAACGCAGCGTGTTACCCGACGGCGCCTCTGTCGAGACCCAATACGCGGCTCACAGTCATTTGCCATTGCCCATTGAGGTCAAAGTTGGGGCTCACCCTTTGGGTAAGCAAACATTCGACGGCCTTTCACGCTTGACTCGAAGTGAGGCAGGTGGGCGGCAGACAGTCCTGCAGTACGAGGCGAGCGCAAAGCGCCCCTCCATTGAAGTCAAGCCTGACGGGGAGCGCGTTCAGTACAGCTATGAGCCAAACCTTGGCGGTAAAGTCGTCCGGCGTCAGATATTAGGCCCGCAATCCTCGCCACTGAAAGGCACGGGGCTGCGTGCTGATTACTCCTATGATTCCCGGCTGGGTGCGCTGATCAGTTGCAGTGAGCAAGGGTATGAGTCTCGCTTCGAGTACAGCCGCTCGGGCAAGCTTCAGCGTGAAATATCGACGCTGGGAGATGAAGCGCGGACTGCAACGTACACGCACTCGTTGGCCGGGCGGCCTTTGCTGTACACCGATGTGCTCGGCAATGAGCACAAGACGACTTATGACGACCAGGGACGTCCCAAGTCGTTGATGCAAAACCAGGTAGAGGCGGATTTTGACTACAACTCCCTAGGCCAGTTGGAGGCTATCCATACCCACGATCGCGCCAAGGGTCATTCGTTGGTTACTCGTTTGCTCTATGACGACCTGGGGCGTGAAGTTTCGCGTAGTTTTGATTCAGGTGGTGCGGATCTGGAAGCGTTGACGTCACGCTATACCCTGGCCAACAAGCTGGCACAGCGGACCTTGAAAGCTGGCGATAAGGTGCTTCGTGATGAGCTGTTCAGCTACGACGTGCGTGGCCGGCTCAAGGAGTATCGATGCGAAGGAACGCAAAAAGCGCGAGATTTTCAGGGCAACGAGATCATCAGGCAAACCTTCGTATTCGATGAACTGGACAATGTTCTGACGCTGGAAACAGAATTTCCGGGTTCCACAAACCTGGCTACATACACGTACAGCCCCATCGATCCGACCCAGTTGGTCGAGATCGCACATAGCCATGAAGACTATCCGGCCACGGTCACTCTGCAGTATGACGCCAACGGTCAACTTGTCCGGGATGAGCAAGCCCGTACGTTGACTTACGATTCGCTGGGGAGGTTGAAGCAGGTTGCCGCTGCGCAAGGCGCCGTTTTGCGTGGCTTTGGTTATGACGCGCTGGACCAGTTGGTCAATTTGTCATCGCCAGAGAAGTTGGCTACGCAGCGTTACTATCGTGCCGGGCAGGTCGCGCATGACGTGTGCGGCAGTGAGACGACCACTCGCTTGTGCGAGGCAGGCGTTTTGTTGGGGCACGCTCAATCGGGCCAAAACGCCAGCGTCAGGTTGTCGGTCATTGATCAGCAGCAAACGGTGTTGGGCGAAGTCATTGGAGACAAGCGCAATGCTATTGCCTACAGCCCTTACGGCCACAGTCAGGCCACAGATGGAATGTCCAGTTTGTCGGGGTTTAACGCTGAACCGTTTGATCCGCTGACAGGTTTGTATCTATTGGGAAATGGATATCGCGCTTACAGTCCAGCCTTGATGCGCTTTCATAGTCCGGACAGCTTGAGTCCCTTCGGTGCCGGGGGGTTGAATCCCTACGCATATTGCCTGAGTGATCCGATCAATCGTATCGATCCCACAGGTCACTTTTCCTGGCAGAGCATTCTGGGTATTGCTCTGTCTATCGTGGGGGTAGTAGCCAGCTTTGCCACTTTCGGCGCCGCGACACCACTTGCCATTCTCGGGATTGGACTGGGTACGGTTTCTGCTTTGACCGGGATCGCCGGCATGGTTGCAACGGAGGTGATGCCATCCTCCGTTGTGGGAGAAGTGTTGGGCTGGGTCAGTGTCTGGACCGGGCTGGGCGCTTTCACCTCAGGTGGGCTCGCGGCCAGTAAGGCATTCACCCAGTGGGGGAGTAAGTTACTCACTTCTCCCCCTACCAGAGTTTCTCAATTCGGCTATCGACCTGGGGCCCTTGCTGGCGGTGGACGAAGTTCAGCAAAAAGCGCAAAGGGCGCAGGTCGGGGTTCGCAAGCACCGTCCACCTCTGCACAAGCGGCTCGGCCTGAGAGGTGGACACTGATTGATGAGATTGGTGGAAGCGATTTAACGCCGAACGGAAAACCCGGAAATGTTGCCCGTGGCAAATTTGCTGATTTCAAAAGTGGGATAGAGAGCGGTATGAGCCCCCATGAGTCGTCAAGAGCTCATTTGGGCAACAGTTACGACCCGTATCCGGGTTACAGCGGTTACAACCGGATTGTCAGTGACATCAAGGCGCAAAACCAGGCTGCCGTGAGTGCCGCGAAAAAGGCCAAGGAAGTCCCGACGCTGATTTCCGAGCCCGCTCATGTCCATGCACGCCTGGGTGGATTCGATCGCGTTTTTTTTCTGGAATACAGAACTGAAATGAGAGTGGTCATAAAGCAGATAGGAGGGCACGATCCTCAATGGTAAAAGTCGGACTGGCAGGGTGACGAGCAACAGGCGCTAAACTTCACGCAATGCATGCTGCTTCAGCGCCCACTCCACATGCTCTCTAACCACCTGCGACGGAGAGTCCCGTCGCGCCTTCAGCGCTTCCAGCACCGGAATCGTTGAAGGCGCATTTCCCAAGCCCACCGCCAGGTTGCGCAACCAGTTTTCATAACCCGTCCGGCGCAGCGGCGAACCTTCGGTGCTGCTCAGGAACTTCTCTTCATCCCACATGAACAGATCCGCCAACTGCGCGTTGTCCAGGTTGTGCCGTGGCTTGAAATCGCTTTCATCGGTCGGTCGGGCGAAACGGTTCCACGGGCAGACGATCTGGCAGTCATCGCAACCAAACACCCGGTTACCGATCAGCGGCCGCAGATCTTCGGGAATGGCACCTTTCAATTCGATGGTCAGGTAGGAAATGCAACGCCGGGCGTCGAGCACGTAAGGGCCGACGAAGGCGTTGGTCGGGCAGATGTCGAGGCACGCGCTGCAGCGACCGCAGTGTTCGGTGGTGTGGGGTGGGTCCACCGGCAGCGGTAAGTCGACGAACAGTTCGGCGAGGAAAAAATAGCTGCCGGCCTTGCGGTTCAAGACCAGGGTGTTTTTACCGATCCAGCCGAGGCCCGCCTGTTCGGCGATGGCTTTTTCCAGCACCGGCGCACTGTCAACGAAGGCGCGGTAGCCAAACGGACCGATCTGCGCCTGAATTTTTTCTGCCAATTGTTGCACGCGCTTACGGATTAGCTTGTGATAGTCGCGGCCCAGGGCATAACGCGAGACGTAGGCCTTTTCCGGTTGAGCCAGCACTTTCGCCATTTGGGTGTCGCCAGCCAGGTAGTCCATGCGCAGCGAAACCACGCGCAACGTGCCGGGCACCAGTTCTTCGGGGTGCGAGCGTTTGCTGCCGTGGGCGCCCATATAGTCCATTTCGCCGTGGTAGCCAGCGGCGAGCCAGCGCTCCAGGTGCTGCTCATGCTCGGCCAGGTCGAGGCCGCTGATGCCGACTTGCTGGAAACCCAGCTCACGGCCCCAATCCTTGATGGATTGGGCGAGGGCGGGCAGGTCTGGGGTAATTGCGGGCATGAGGCGAGAGAAACCGGAGCTGAGGTGCGTATAATTCTGCCAGACATCGGAGCCCATAGACGCATGCCGCACACTAAAGATGAATTACCCGACGCGCTGTACAGCGCTGCGCAGGTGCGAGCGCTCGATGCGAGCCTGATCGCGGCCGGTACTCCGGGCTTCGAATTGATGCAGCGTGCGGCCCGGGCGATGTGGCGGGCGCTGGTGCGCCAGTGGCCGACAGCGAGCGAACTGAGCGTGCTGACCGGTCACGGCAACAATGCCGGGGACGGCTATCTGGTGGCGGTGCTGGCTCAGCGGGCCGGGTGGTCAGTCCGGGTGCTGGCGGTCGGCGATCCACAGCGCTTGCAAGGCGATGCAGCGTTGGCCCATGCCGAGGCAGTGTCCGAAAAGGTGTCCATTGAGTCCTGGGCGGCGCAGTCCGAATTGCGTGGCATCGTGGTGGATGCACTGCTTGGCACTGGCCTGACTGGCGATGTGCGCGATCCGTACGCTTGTGCCATTGCCTCGATCAATGCCAGCGAACTGCCGGTGGCAGCGGTGGATATTCCTTCCGGGCTGTGCACCGATACGGGCCGCATTCTCGGTTGCGCAGTGCGGGCCGATCTGACGGTCACGTTCATCGGTTTGAAACTGGGGTTGCTCACTGGCGATGCCGCGGATGTCGTGGGTGAGCTGGTATTCAATGACTTGCACGCCGACCCTCAGCTACTGCTGGGAACGCCGAGCAGTGCCCGGCGCCTGTCGGCCGGCAACCTGCCGCGTCTGCCTTCCCGGGCGCCGACTGCCCACAAAGGCACGTTCGGCCATGTATTGCTGATGGGCGGTGATCGTGGTTTCGGTGGCGCGATTTTGCTGAGTGCGCAAAGTGCGCTGCGCAGTGGTGCCGGTATGGTGTCGGTGGCGACCCGTAGTGAACACGTCTCGGCTGTGTTGGCCAGGATTCCCGAAGCGATGGTGCTGGGCACTTCGTCGGCGAATCAGTTGATGGGATTGCTTCAAAAAGTTTCCGTATTGGTCGCCGGGCCAGGCCTGGGGCAAGCTGCCTGGGGTCGCAGTCTGCTGTCGGCGGCCGCCCACGCCCCGCTACCGCAAGTCTGGGACGCCGATGCGTTGAATCTGTTGGCTGCGGAGCGTGTCAGTCTGCCCAAGGATTGCGTGATCACCCCGCATCCGGGTGAAGCCGCGCGGTTGCTCGGGACCAGCACGGCCGAAGTGCAAGTCAATCGCCCGGCGGCGGCCCATGCGCTGAGCAAAAAATATACGGCGGTCGTGATTTTGAAGGGTGCCGGCAGCCTGATCGCCCATCCCGACGGGCGGCTGGCGCTGTGTCATCAAGGCCACCCGGCCATGGCCACTGCGGGTTTGGGCGATGTGCTGGCCGGGCTGGTCGGCGCACTGTTGGCCCAAGGCATGGAAGCGTTCGACGCGGCCTGTCTGGCGGTCTGGCTGCACGCCAATGCCGGTGAGCAACAAGGTAAATCGGGCCGTGGGCTGGCGGCCAGTGATCTGATTCCAGCCATTCGTCAGTTGTTGGAGGAGCAAGCACCGTGTCTGAAGTAACCCTGTACCTGGCCGATGAACAGGCCATGAGCGACTTTGGCGCGCGTATTGCCCGTATCACCGAAGGCCACGGCCTGATCTTCCTCGAGGGCAACCTGGGGATGGGGAAAACCACGCTGTCCCGGGGCATTATTCGCGGGCTGGGGCATGTCGGGGCGGTAAAAAGTCCGACGTTTACCTTGGTGGAGCCCTACGAGATCGGCGACATTCGCGCCTTCCATTTTGATCTGTATCGACTGGTCGATCCGGAAGAGCTGGAATATCTCGGCATCCGCGACTACTTCGAGGATGATGCCTTGTGCCTGATCGAGTGGCCCGATAAGGGTGCAGGCTTTTTGCCAAAGCCCGACCTGACCATTACCATTAGCCCGCAAGACAGCGGACGTTCGCTGAAAATTTTATCCCAGGGCTCGCGTGGCGAGATCTGGTGTGCCGCTTTGGCATTGGAATCCAATTAGATGATGGGGTTAGGTATGCGCTTTCGCGCGTTGGTGGCTGCCGTAGGAATGTTGTTTTTGGCGGTGACCGTCGACGCTGTGGCCGATTCGAAGGTCAACAGCGTTCGCCTGTGGCGGGCGCCGGACAACACACGACTGGTGTTTGACCTGACCGGCCCGGTGCAGCACAGCGTCTTTACCCTGACGGCCCCGGACCGCCTGGTCATCGACATCAATGGTGCGACCCTCGGCGCGCCGCTGAACGTCAACACCTCGAACACCCCGATCACCGCCATGCGCTCGGCCCAACGCACGCCGACGGATTTGCGTGTGGTCATCGACCTGAAAAAAGCGGTCACGCCGAAAAGCTTCTCCCTGGCGCCAAATGCCCAGTACGGCAACCGACTGGTGGTCGACTTGTTCGATAATCCGGCCGATGCCGCGCCGCCTCCAGCGCCGACGCCGTCGGTCGCCACGGTGCCGGCTGTACCGGTCACGCCGACAAAACCTGAAATCAAGTTGCCGCCGGCCCCGGCAGGCAAGCGCGACATCGTTGTGGTGATCGATGCCGGTCATGGCGGTGAAGACCCGGGTGCTTCCGGCTCTCGCGGTCAGCGCGAAAAAGACGTGGTGTTGCAGATTGCTCGCGAAACGCAGCGTCAGGTCAACGGCATGAAAGGCTTCCGCGCCGAACTGACCCGTACCGGTGACTACTTCATTCCATTGCGTGGCCGAACCGAAATCGCCCGCAAGAAGGGCGCCGACCTGTTCGTCTCGATCCACGCTGACGCTGCACCTTCGGCTGCCGCGTTCGGCGCCTCGGTGTTCGCTTTGTCGGATCGTGGCGCGACTTCGGAAACTGCCCGTTGGCTGGCCGACAGTGAAAACCGTTCCGACTTGATCGGTGGTGCCGGCAACGTCAGCCTCGATGACAAAGACCGCATGCTCGCAGGCGTATTGCTCGATTTGTCGATGACGGCGTCCCTGACGTCCAGCCTGAACGTCGGCCAGAAAGTCTTGAGCAACATTGGCCGCGTCACGCCATTGCACAAACAACGCGTTGAGCAAGCCGGGTTCATGGTACTGAAATCGCCGGATATTCCGTCGATTCTCGTGGAAACCGGGTTTATCTCCAACGCCAACGAAGCGTCCAAGCTCGCAGCGTCGGGTCACCAGCAGGCGCTGGCGCGTTCCATCAGCAGCGGCGTGCGCCAGTTCTTCCAGCAGAACCCGCCACCGGGCACTTACATTGCCTGGCTGCGTGATTCCGGCAAAATCGCCCAGGGTCCTCGTGACCATCGGGTTAACCCGGGCGAGACATTGGCGATGATTGCCGTGCGTTACCAGGTTTCGCCGGCCATCTTGCGCAGCGCCAACAAACTGTCGGGTGATGAACTCAAGGTGGGTCAACACTTGACCATTCCAGGCACCGAACTGGCGGCCAAAGAATGAATGAGGTGGTGAACAACAGCGCTCGCATCGAGCTGCTCAGCCCGCGCCTGGCGAACCAGATTGCCGCGGGTGAGGTGGTTGAGCGCCCGGCTTCGGTGATCAAGGAACTGTTGGAAAACAGCCTTGACTCCGGCGCCAGACGCATCGACGTCGATGTGGAGCAGGGCGGCGTCAAGCTGCTGCGGGTTCGCGACGACGGCAGCGGCATTTCCGCCGACGACCTGCCACTGGCCTTGGCGCGTCACGCCACCAGCAAGATTCGCAACCTGGAAGACCTTGAGCAAGTCATGAGTCTGGGCTTCCGGGGGGAGGCACTGGCGTCGATCAGCTCCGTTGCGCGCCTGACCCTGACCTCCCGCACCCGTGACGCCGATCAGGCCTGGCAGGTGGAAACCGAGGGCCGTGACATGGCGCCGCGTGTGCAGCCCGCGGCCCATCCGGTGGGTACCTCGGTGGAAGTGCGCGACCTGTTCTTCAACACCCCGGCTCGGCGCAAGTTTCTCAAGACCGAAAAAACCGAATTCGATCACCTGCAAGAAGTGATCAGGCGTCTGGCCTTGGCGCGTTTCGATGTGGCGTTCCATCTACGCCACAACGGCAAGACTATCCTCAGCCTGCATGAGGCCCATGATGATGCGGCCCGTGCCCGGCGTGTGGCGGCAATCTGTGGCCCGGGTTTCCTGGAGCAGGCGCTGCCGATTGAAATCGAGCGCAACGGCTTGCACCTGTGGGGCTGGGTCGGTTTGCCGACGTTCAACCGCAGCCAGGCGGATTTGCAGTATTTCTTCGTCAACGGCCGTGCCGTGCGCGACAAACTGGTGGCCCACGCGGTACGCCAGGCTTATCGCGACGTACTGTTCAATGGTCGGCATCCGACCTTTGTGCTGTTTTTCGAGGTCGATCCGACAGGCGTCGACGTCAACGTGCACCCGACCAAGCACGAAGTGCGGTTCCGTGAGGGGCGCATGGTTCACGATTTCCTTTACGGCACCTTGCACCGTGCCTTGGGCGATGTGCGGCCGGACGATCATCTGGCAGCTCCGGTGGCAACGGCGATTGTCCGGCCCACCGGGCTTGATGCGGGCGAGTTCGGTCCTCAGGGCGAAATGCGTCTGGCAGCCAATGCGCTGCTGGAGCAGCCTCAGGCTCAGCCGTCGTTCAATGCCCCGGCCGGTACCGGTGCGGGTGCCGGTTATCAATACCAATACACCCCGCGTCAGCAGTCGGCTGTTCCGGCGGCTGAAGCGCAGGCGGCGTATCGCGAGTTTTTTGCGCCGTTGCCAGAAGCCAACGCGGTCGCGCTGCCGGCAGGGCAAGACGACATCCCGCCGCTGGGTTATGCGCTGGCACAACTCAAGGGTATCTACATTCTTTCGGAAAATGCCCAGGGCCTGGTGTTGGTGGACATGCATGCCGCCCACGAGCGCATCATGTACGAACGCCTCAAGGTTGCCATGGCGAGCGAAGGCCTGAGCGGCCAGCCGCTGTTGGTGCCGGAGTCCCTGGCGGTCAGTCAGCGCGAAGCCGACTGCGCCGAGGAACACGTCGCCTGGTTCCAGCGCCTGGGCTTTGAATTACAACGACTGGGGCCGGAAACCCTGGCGATCCGGCAGATCCCTGCGCTGCTCAAGCAGGCTGAAGCCAACCGACTGGTCGCGGATGTGTTGGCTGACCTGATGGAGTACGGCACCAGCGATCGCATTCAGGCGCACATCAACGAATTGCTCGGGACCATGGCCTGCCACGGCGCGGTTCGGGCGAATCGACGCCTGGCCTTGCCGGAAATGAACGGTCTGCTGCGTGACATGGAAAACACCGAGCGCAGCGGTCAATGCAACCATGGCCGACCGACCTGGACCCAATTGGGCCTGGACGATCTGGACAAACTGTTCTTGCGCGGTCGTTGATGAGCCAGCTCCCACCTGCGATTTTCCTGATGGGCCCGACCGCCGCCGGCAAGACCGACCTGGCAATCGAACTGACCAAGGTCCTGCCTTGCGAGCTGATCAGTGTCGATTCGGCATTGGTTTACCGAGGCATGGACATCGGCACGGCCAAACCGTCCAAAGATCTGTTGGCGCAGTATCCCCATCGTTTGATCGATATTCTCGACCCGGCCGAGAGCTATTCGGCTGCGGATTTTCGCCGCGACGCCCTCGAAGCCATGGCCGAGATCACCGCACGGGGAAAAATTCCGCTGCTTGTAGGCGGCACGATGCTCTACTACAAGGCTCTGGTCGAAGGCCTGGCAGAAATGCCCGCAGCCGATCCAGAGGTCCGCGCGCAAATCGAAGAAGAGGCTGCGCGCCTTGGCTGGCAAGCCTTGCACGACCAGTTGGCGTTGATCGATCCGGTTTCCGCGGCGCGTATTCACCCGAACGATCCACAGCGTCTGAGTCGAGCGCTGGAAGTTTATCGTGTCAGCGGTCAAAGCATGACTGAGCTGCGTTTGAAACAATCTACGCAAAGTACTGAAGCAGCGGCTTCGGGGCGGCAACAATTGCCCTATACTGTCGCGAACTTGGCCATTGCTCCGGCAAATCGGCAGGTACTTCACGAGCGAATTAAACAAAGATTCACTTTAATGTTGGAACAGGGATTCATTGACGAGGTCGTAGCCCTGCGTAAGAGAAGTGACCTGCATGCCGGGTTGCCGTCTATACGTGCGGTAGGTTACCGACAAGTCTGGGACTACCTGGATGGCAAGCTGACGTCAGCCGAGATGCAGGAGCGTGGAATCATTGCCACGCGCCAGTTGGCGAAACGCCAGTTCACCTGGCTGCGCAGTTGGGCTGATTTACACTGGCTGGACAGCCTGGATTGCGACAATCTGCCGCGCGCCTTGAAATACCTTGGGACCATCTCCATATTGAAGTGAGTCCTTGCAATTGCCGTCTATCCTTGGGGGTGTGACGGCTAAAGCCATCTGATTACCTATTTTTTATATTGAATCCTTAAAGGAGTGCGGCACATGTCAAAAGGGCATTCGCTACAAGACCCTTACTTGAATACTTTACGTAAAGAGAAAGTTGGGGTGTCTATCTACCTGGTCAACGGTATCAAACTGCAAGGCACGATCGAGTCTTTCGACCAGTTCGTAATCCTGCTGAAAAACACCGTCAGCCAAATGGTTTACAAACACGCTATCTCTACAGTGGTGCCGGTTCGTCCAATTCGTCTGCCTAGCGCAACCGAATCCGAAGCAGGTGACGCTGAGCCAGGTAACGCCTGATAGGAGTCTCCTTTGTTCTTTGAGCGCCACGGTGGTGGTGAACGAGTCATCCTCGTTCACTTGGATGGACAGGACCCTGAGGCGCGCGAAGATCCGCAGGAGTTTCAGGAGTTGGCTAATTCGGCCGGCGCCGAGACCGTTGCGTTTTTTAACGTGCCGCGTCATCGGCCAACCGCCAAATTCCTGATCGGCAGCGGCAAGGTCGAGGAGCTGCGCGACCTGGTCAAGGCCGAAGAAGCCGATCTGGTGATCTTCAATCACATCCTCACGCCCAGTCAGGAACGTAACCTCGAACGTGTTTTCGAGTGTCGCGTGATCGACCGTACCGGTCTGATTCTCGATATTTTCGCCCAGCGCGCCCGTACCCATGAAGGCAAGCTCCAGGTCGAACTGGCCCAGCTTGACCACATGAGCACCCGGCTGGTTCGCGGCTGGACTCACCTTGAGCGTCAGGGCGGCGGCATCGGCATGCGTGGCCCGGGTGAAACCCAGCTGGAAACCGACCGCCGTTTGCTGCGGGTTCGCCTGCGCCAGATCAAGGGCCGACTGGAAAAGGTACGCAGCCAGCGCGAGCAGTCGCGACGCGGTCGCTCGCGTGCGGATATTCCTACCGTATCCTTGGTGGGGTACACCAACGCCGGTAAATCCACGCTCTTCAACAACGTGACGAAGTCCGACGTGTACGCGGCTGATCAGTTGTTTGCCACGCTGGACCCGACCTTGCGTCGTCTGGAACTGGACGACCTGGGGCCGATTGTCCTGGCGGACACTGTGGGCTTCATTCGTCACTTGCCCCACAAGCTGGTTGAGGCATTTCGGTCTACCCTCGAAGAGTCGAGCAACTCCGACCTGTTGTTGCACGTGATCGATGCGGCCGAACCGGATCGCATGTTGCAGATCGAGCAGGTGATGGTGGTGCTGGGCGAGATTGGTGCCCAGGACTTGCCGATCCTCGAGGTCTATAACAAACTCGATTTGCTTGAAGGCGTTGAGCCACAAATCCAGCGCGACGAAAACGGCAAGCCCCAGCGGGTCTGGTTGTCGGCGCGTGATGGCTCGGGGCTGGAATTGCTTGAGCAAGCCATTGCCGAGTTACTTGGCAGTGATTTGTTTATCGGTACCCTGCGCTTGCCGCAACGATTCGCTCGACTGCGTGCGCAGTTTTTCGAACTCGGTGCGGTGCAGAAAGAAGAGCACGACGAAGAAGGCATCAGTTTGCTGGCCGTTCGTTTGCCCCGGGTCGAGTTGAATCGACTGGTAAGCCGCGAAGGATTGCAGCCGATGGAATTCATCGAGCAACACACTTTGCAATAAAAGCCTGAGAAAGCGGTTGTGCCGTGGTGACAGGCATTCTGTAGCATTGGTCGGCGCGCCGTGGGTGCGTCTTTGCTTTATCAGATGGAGAGCGCTATGGCTTGGAATGAGCCGGGTGGCAACTCGAATAATCAGGACCCTTGGGGTGGCAAACGTCGTAATAACGGCGACCGCAAGGGACCACCGGATCTCGACGAGGCCTTCCGAAAGCTGCAGGAAAGCCTGAACGGGTTGTTCGGTGGTGGTAAGAAACGTGGCGGTGACGACGGCGGTGGTTCGGGCAAGAGTGGCGGCTTTGGCGGCCTGCTCGGCATCGGCCTGGTCGTCCTGGCGGCCGTATGGCTGTACAGCGCAGTCTATGTCGTCGACGAGCAGGAGCAAGCCGTGGTGCTGCGCTTCGGCAAGTACTACGAAACCGTCGGCCCCGGCCTGAATATCTACTTCCCGCCGATCGACAAGAAGTACATGGAAAACGTTACGCGTGAGCGTGCGTACACCAAGCAGGGCCAGATGCTGACTGAAGACGAGAACATCGTCGAAGTGCCGCTGACCGTGCAGTACAAGATCAGCAACCTGCAGGACTTCGTGCTGAGCGTCGATCAGCCGGAAATCAGCCTGCAGCACGCGACCGACAGTGCCTTGCGCCACGTGGTGGGTTCCACCGCAATGGACCAGGTGCTGACCGAAGGTCGTGAATTGATGGCCAGCGAGATCAAGGAGCGTCTGCAACGCTTCATGGATACCTATCGCACCGGCATCACCGTTACCCAGGTCAACGTTCAGAGCGCTGCGGCACCGCGTGAAGTCCAGGAAGCCTTCGATGACGTGATCCGTGCCCGTGAAGACGAGCAGCGTTCGCGTAACCAGGCTGAAACCTATGCCAACGGCGTCGTGCCGGAAGCTCGTGGTCAGGCTCAGCGTATCCTCGAAGACGCCAACGGCTACCGTGACGAAACCGTCTCGCGTGCCAAGGGTGAGGCTGATCGCTTCACCAAACTGGTCGCCGAGTACCGCAAGGCACCTGAAGTCACCCGCCAGCGTCTGTACCTGGACACCATGCAGGAAGTCTTCAGCAACACCAGCAAGGTGCTCGTGACCGGCAACAAAAATGGCCAGAGCAACCTGTTGTACCTGCCGCTGGACAAAATGGTCGAAAGTGGCCGCAGCACCAGCACTCCGGTGAACAGTGCGGCAGCCACCAGCAATGAAGCGAATGCGCGTGCCGCAGCTGATCTGCAGCAACAGCAAGCACGTACCAGGGAGAGTCGCTGATGAGCAATAAATCGCTGATCGCCCTTATTGTCGGCGTCGTCGTGGCGATCGCTGCCTGGAACTGCTTCTACATCGTGGCTCAGACCGAGCGCGCGGTGTTGCTGCAGTTTGGTCGCGTGGTTCAGGCCGATGTTCAGCCGGGCCTGCATGTGAAAGTGCCTTACGTTAACCAGGTGCGTAAATTCGACGCACGCCTGATGACGCTGGATGCACCGACGCAGCGCTTCCTGACGCTGGAAAAGAAAGCCGTGATGGTCGATGCCTACGCCAAGTGGCGTGTGAAGGACGCAGAGCGTTTCTACACCGCAACTTCCGGCCTCAAGCAGATTGCCGACGAGCGTTTGTCCCGTCGTCTGGAATCGGGCCTGCGTGACCAGTTCGGTAAGCGCACCTTGCACGAAGTGGTGTCCGGTGAGCGTGATGCGCTGATGGCGGATATCACGGCTTCGCTGAACAAGATGGCTGAAAAAGAACTGGGTATCGAAGTTGTCGATGTCCGGGTCAAGACCATCGACCTGCCGAAGGAAGTGAACCGCAGCGTGTTCGAGCGTATGAGCACCGAGCGTGAGCGTGAAGCTCGTGAGCACCGCGCCAAGGGTAACGAGCTGTCCGAAGGCATCCGTGCCGACGCCGATCGTCAGCGCCGCGTTCTGCTGGCTGAAGCCTATCGTGAATCTGAAGAGGTTCGCGGTGACGGTGATGCCCAGGCCGCAGCGATTTACTCCAAGGCGTACGGTCAGGACCAGGAGTTCTACGCGTTCTACCGTAGCCTGCGTGCTTACCGTGAAAGCTTTGCAAGCAAATCCGACGTCCTGGTCCTCGACCCAAGCAGTGACTTCTTCCACTACCTGGAAAAAGCCAAGCCTTGACACGGCGTTAGCCTGAATTATCCCGCCGGGCGGCTAAAACCTCTGGCGGGGTGATCCTTTGGGAAAACGTGTGTATGATGCGGCAGCCGGGAAATTCCCGGCTTTTTTGCGTCTGCATGTTTGATTGCGGTTTTTTGAGCAGGCGACGGGCTGAATGGCCCGACAGTTTTTCGAGGAAAGTGATTGGCGAAGCCGGTTAGAGGGCTTTTCGCTCCGTCGCTCATGCGCGTGGTTTGTGCGCAAGCTGATCATTTTCTGCTTCACTCAAGGCTCGCCGACAGGCTGGTCGCCCGGAGATAGGGGAAGGCGTAATGGCAACGGTAGACCGCTGGCTTCTGCCAGATGGCATCGAAGAAGTACTGCCACCGGAAGCTGCGCGCATTGAAGTTGCGCGTCGTCAGGTGTTGGATCTGTTCCAGAGCTGGGGTTACGAGTTTGTCGTGACTCCCCATATCGAGTACCTGGAATCCCTGCTGACCGGCGCGGGCCAGGATCTGGATCTGCGCACCTTCAAGGTCATCGACCCGCAATCGGGCCGGCAGATGGGTTTCCGTGCTGACATCACGCCGCAAGTGGCGCGCATCGACGCGCACACCTTGCGTCGCGAAGGCCCAAGCCGTCTGTGCTATGCCGGTAGTGTTCTGCACGCTCAGCCTCGCGCCTTGTCGTCCTCGCGCAGCCCGATTCAACTGGGTGCCGAGTTGTACGGCGACGCGAGTCCGAGCAGCGACGTAGAAGTCATCAGCCTGATGCTGGCCATGCTGCAACTGGCCGATGTGCCGGATGTGCACATGGACCTCGGTCATGTTGGTATCTACCGTGGCCTGGCCCGTGCCGCCGGTTTGTCCGGTGAGGTCGAGCAGCAGTTGTTCGATGCGCTGCAACGCAAGGCCATCGACGAGGTCATTACCTTGACCGAAGGTTTGCCTGCCGATCTGTCGGGCATGCTGCGTGCGCTGGTCGACCTGTGTGGCGGTCGTGAAGTGCTGAGCGCTGCCCGCGAGCGTCTGGCCAAGGCGCCGGCTCCGGTATTGGCTGCGCTGGATGACTTGCTGGCAATTGCCGAGCGTTTGTCCGTGCGTTTCCCGCAATTGCCGCTGTACTTCGACCTGGGCGAGTTGCGCGGCTATCACTACCACACCGGCGTCGTGTTCGCGGTGTTTGTACCGGGTGTTGGCCAGTCCATTGCCCAGGGCGGTCGTTACGACGACATCGGCGCCGACTTCGGTCGCGCTCGTCCGGCTACCGGCTTCTCCACCGATTTGAAAACCCTGGTGACCCTGGGGCGTGCTGAGATCGAGCTACCGTCTGGCGGTATCTGGATGCCTGACAGTACGGATGCGGCACTCTGGCAGCAGGTTTGCCAGTTGCGCAGTGAGGGTCAGCGTGTCGTTCAGGCATTGCCTGGGCAGCCATTGGCCGCCGCCCGTGAAGCGGACTGCGACCGGCAATTGATCCAGCAGAACGGGCTTTGGCAAGTATCGCCACTGGCTTCTTGAGTTTTCCTGCCGGCTGCCGCCGGCACCAAGTTTGCGCGAATGAGGACAAGTGTTATGGGTAAGAATGTCGTAGTCCTGGGCACCCAATGGGGTGATGAGGGCAAAGGCAAGATCGTTGATCTGCTGACCGAACATGCTGCCGCCGTAGTGCGCTACCAGGGTGGCCACAACGCTGGCCACACGCTGGTGATCGACGGCGAAAAAACCGTCTTGCACCTGATCCCGTCGGGCGTGCTGCGCGAAGGCGTGCAGTGCCTGATCGGCAACGGCGTGGTGGTTGCACCTGACGCCCTGCTGCGCGAGATCATCAAGCTGGAAGAAAAAGGTGTGCCGGTGCGCGAGCGTCTGCGCATCAGCCCGTCCTGCCCGCTGATTCTGTCCTTCCACGTTGCGCTGGACCAGGCCCGTGAAAAGGCCCGTGGCGAGCTGAAGATCGGTACTACCGGTCGCGGCATCGGCCCGGCCTACGAAGACAAGGTTGCACGTCGTGGCCTGCGTGTGGGCGACCTGCTCAACATGCCGCGCTTTGAAGACAAGCTGCGTGAACTGGTGGATTACCACAACTTCATGCTGGTGGGTTACTACAAAGAGCCGGCCATCGAATTCGACAAGACCCTGGCCGAATGCAAAGAATACGCTGAGCTGCTCAAGCCGCTGATGCTGGACGTGACTGCCGAGCTGCACGACCTGCGTCGCGCTGGCAAAGACATCATGTTCGAAGGCGCTCAAGGTTCGTTGCTGGATATCGACCACGGCACCTACCCGTACGTGACCAGCTCTAACACCACCGCTGGCGGCGTTGCTACCGGTTCGGGTGTTGGCCCGATGTTCCTGGACTACATCCTGGGCATCACCAAGGCCTACACCACGCGTGTAGGTTCGGGTCCATTCCCGACTGAGCTGTTCGACGAAGTCGGTGCGCACCTGGCCAAACAAGGTCACGAGTTCGGCGCGACGACCGGCCGTGCTCGTCGTTGTGGCTGGTTCGACGCCGTCATCCTGCGTCGCGCTATCGATGTGAACAGCATCTCGGGCATCTGCCTGACCAAGCTGGACGTGCTCGACGGTCTGGAAACCATCAACATCTGCGTCGGCTACAAAGATGCAGAAGGCAACGCGGTTGCCCCGACTGACGCTGACAGCTACGTGGGCCTGCTGCCTGTGTACGAAGAAGTGCCGGGCTGGACCGAGTCGACCGTGGGTGCCAAGACCCTGGAAGAGCTGCCGGCTAATGCCCGTGCTTACATCAAGCGCGTCGAAGAGTTGATCGGCGCGCCGATCGACATTATTTCGACGGGCCCGGACCGCAACGAAACCATCGTTCTGCGCCATCCGTTCGCTTGATAAGCTGTTGATGTAAAACACAAAGGCCCCTTAATCGGGGCCTTTGTCGTTTATGCCTGTCGGGCGGCATGACCTTTGCTGTTAGCTTTGCCTAAACGTCACTTTTGGCGTGCCATCAATTTAATGGCGTTTAAGCAGAGGGATATCAAGTGTCGGCCGTTCTCTCATTGTTACAGAGCCGTTTGTTGCGGCCCGTGTTCGTTACCCTTGGTATCGCCCTTTTGGTGCAGGTGCTGGTCGCTGTTGCGCTGACCCGGAGCACGGTGACGGCGCTTGAAGCCGATCTGGGCATGCGCCTGGGCGCCGATAGCCAAAAACTTTCCGGGGAGCTTGAGCAGGCGGGGCGCGAAGTCACGTCGAGCCTCGACAGCCTCTCCACCAGTACGCGTCAACGCCTGACGGCCGGCTTGTCCGCGCGACTGAAGGACGAGCAGGCGCAGTTGCGCGCAACGCTGGAAAAAGACCTGAAGGACTCCGCCAACGACATGGCGCAGCTGTTGGCCTCTGTCGCGCCTCGCGCCATGTGGGACAACGACGTTCCGACCCTGTCCGAATTCGCTAGACGTGCCCAGCGCAATCCGAACGTGCTGTTCGTGGTCTACGACGACGCCACTGGCCAGCATCTGACGCGCTACCTCAACCGGGAAAACCCGATCAACAAGGCCCTTTTGGAAAAAGGCCAGGGCGAGCGTGCGTTGGACAAGGTGCTGGATGCGGCGAAAAACGACCCGTTGGTTTTCTATATCGAGGCCTCGATCAATCCTAACGGCGTGGAAATCGGCAAGGTCTTGATGGGTGTCTCGACCGCCTCGGTGGAAACCGATCTGGCGGCGCTGGACAAGCGTTTTTCCGCGTTGATTGCCAGCAGCGACCAGCTCGTGGGCGACA
The DNA here is from genome assembly GCF_030417915.1 of Pseudomonas sp. C32. Classification (NCBI taxonomy): domain Bacteria; kingdom Pseudomonadati; phylum Pseudomonadota; class Gammaproteobacteria; order Pseudomonadales; family Pseudomonadaceae; genus Pseudomonas; species Pseudomonas sp. C32. Next base: position 29,506 of record NZ_JAUHUK010000027.1, read on the forward strand.
GCCTGAAAGGCGCGGCAGCTGACAGTGCGGCGGCCATGGGCGCGCGACTGCAATCGGCTCAGGCCACGGCATCTGAAATGAAGGTCAATACCACCAGTACCGTGCAGGAGGCTGCGGCCACCTTGCGTTGGCGCATTGGTTTGAGCCTGGCGCTGGTCGGCTGTGGCGTGCTGTTGTTGCTGGCAGTAGTGCTCGGTCGTCGAGTGGTCAATCGCCTGAAAATGCTGATTGTGGCCATGGATGATCTGGCGGCAGGCGAGGGTGATCTCACCAAGCGTGTGCAGATCAGCAGCAAAGATGAAATCGGCGACATGGCGTCGGCAGTCAATCGCTTTGTGGATAAGTTGCAGCCGATCGTGCGCGAGGCGGGTGATGTGGCCCAGCGCACCGGTGTGGAAATCGGTGCCATGACCTTGCGCAATGCCGGAGCCGATGCGGCGGCGGGCATGCAGCGCGATGAAGTCGCTGAAAGTCTGCGCGCGTTGTCGCAAATGGCCGATGAGGCCCAATCTGAAAGTCATGCGATGCAGGCTGCGTTGAAGCAGGTTGTCGAAATCCGACAGGCCACCGATGAAAACACTCGGACTGCGGCGAAAGTCGGCGGTCTGATCGAAGCGCTGGCGGGTCAGGTCGGTACCGGGGCGCAAGTCATCGAGCGTCTGGCGCAACAAAGTGAGCAAATCGAAGTGGTGCTGACGGTGATCCACGGCATCGCCGAGCAGACCAATCTGCTGGCGTTGAACGCGGCCATCGAAGCGGCGCGGGCGGGTGAGACCGGGCGCGGATTTGCCGTGGTGGCGGATGAGGTGCGGGCGTTGGCGAGCAAGACCCAAAGCTCTACGGGTGATATTCAGGCGCACATCGTGGCGTTGCAGCAAGGTGCGCGGGAAGCGGTGGCGGCGATTGGTCAGGCTGGGCGTCAGGCTAACGAAGGGTTGCTGGTGTTGCGTGACAGTGCGCGGTTGCAGCAGTCGGTGCAGGCGTCGGTCGAGCAGGTTCACGCGGCGATAGGCCTGGCGACTCAGGCAGCCGAGCATCAGGCAAGAGGGGCGCAAGCTGTGCGCGGTCGGGTCCAGACCATTCATGCGCAGGCCGAGAAGGCCGCTCAGGCAGTGGTGGAAACCACGGTCAGCGGCAAGGTGCTCGATGGCTTGGCGGCGCAACTTAAAGCCAGTCTGGGGCAGTTCAGGGCTTAAAAGATCAAAGATCGCAGGCTGCGATCTTTTGCTAGCGACTCAAATACATCCGGGTTGTCAGCAAATAAACCGGCAACCCTGACACCACAATCAACAACGCCGCATAAGGCGCCGCCGCCGCAAACTCCACATTTGCGGTATGCGCCCACACTTCCGTTGCCAGTGTATTCAGCCCTGTCGGACTCAACAGCAGCGTCGCCGTCAGCTCCTTCATTGCATCCAGAAACACCAGCGCGAACGCCGCACCCAGCGCCGGAAAAATGATCGGCAGCGTCACTCGGCAAAAAGCGCTGAACGACGAAGCGCCCAGCGTTCGCGCGGCTTCTTCCAGTTGCGGCGCGGCCTTGGTCAGGGCGGTGCGAATCGGCGCCTGCGCCAGCGGCAGAAACAGCAACGCATAAGCGATCAGCAGTAGCGCCGAAGTCTGGTACAGCGCCGGCACATAATGCAGGGAGAAATACACCAGGGTCAGCGCGATCACCAGTCCCGGCAGCGCATGCAGCAGGTAGGGCAGGCGTTCGGCCCAGATCGCCAGTTGGCCTTTGTAGCGCACCACCAGCAATCCTACTGGCACCGCCAGCACCAGGCACAACGCAGCGCCGCCCAGAGACAGCGCGAGGGATGAAAGCAATGCTTCGCTGATTGCTGCCACCGGAAACGCCGCCGATGAACCCACAGCCAACCAGTAAGCCAGCATGCCCAGCGGAATCCCGCTGCCGATGATTGCCAAAAACAGGCAGTAAAGTTGTCCGGCGACCACCCACGGCCCCAATTGAACCTGCTCCGCCTGTCGCGCCGCGCCCTGGCCAGTACGTACATGCCGACCCTTGCCGCGAACGCGCAGCTCCAGCCACAACAACATCAGGCACAGCGCCAGCAGGACCGCTGACAACATGGCTGCGTTGGCGTTGCTGAATTCCAGCTCGAACTGTTGATAGATCGCCGTGGTGAAAGTTTGCAGGCCGATGATCGACAGCGCGCCAAACTCCACCAGCATGTGCAGCGCAATCAGCAGTGAACCGGCGAGTAACGAAGGCCAGAGCAGGGGCAGAGTAACCTTGAAGAATACGCCCCAACGATTCTGCCCCAGCGTACGCGCGGACTCTTCGAGAGCTGGGTCGAGGTTGCGCAGGGTGGCCGCCACCGGCAGGAAAATCAGCGGGTATTTGGACAGGCTCATCACCAGGATGGCCCCGCCGAGTCCCTCGAAATGTGCGCTCAGTGAAACCCAGGTGAAGCTGCTGACAAAAGCCGGCACGGCGAACGGCAGGCAGAGAATCACGCCCCACAATCGTCGGCCCGGCAGATTGCTGCGCTCCAGTAGCCAGGCCAGCGACAAACCGATTACCCCGCAAGTAACGGTGACACCGATCATCAAGGCGAGGGTGTTGCGCAACAAGCCGAAGACATAAGGTCGCCACAGCAAGTGCAGCGCTTCTGCCCAGCCGGCTTGCCAAGCCTTAAGGCCGACATACAGCAGAGGCAGCAAGCTAAGCGCAACCAGCAGCAGTACGGGCAACATCAGCCAGATAGAAGGCCGCTTGCGGCGCGGTACATATCCCGTGTGCGTAGAAAGTGAAGCGCCCATCAATTCAGGCCAACGTCGCGTTCCAGATCCAGCGCCTCTTCAGCATTGCCGAGATCGGCGGGGGTGACTTTCGGTGCTTCCAGTTCGCTGAACGGCTTGAGCCCACGATCCGACTCCATGCCTTTGTGCAAAGGATATTCGGCGGTGGTCTGGGTGATTACGCGCTGGCCTTCTTCACTGGCCATGTAGGCGAGCAATTGCTGGGCTTCTTTTGGGTGTTTGCTGGATTTCAGGACGGCAGCGCTGGACACGGTGATCAACCCGCCGACGTCGCCGCCGGTGAAGTAATGCAGTTTCGAATCGAGCTGGCCTTTTTCCCGTTGCAGGGCAAACCAGTAGTAGTTGTTCACCAGTACAGTGGCCACTTCGCCATTTTCCACGGCTTTGAGCGCGACCATGTTGTTGCTGTAAGTCTTGCCGAAAGCGCGCAGGCCGGTCAGCCATTCTTCGGCTGCATCCATGCCGTGCACTTTGATGATTGCCACGGCTTGTTCCTGGAAGGCGCCGCTGGTGGGTACGAAGCCGACCTTGCCTTGCCATTTTGGATCGGAGAACTCCATCACCGATTTTGGCAGGTCTTTTTCGTCGATCAGTTTGGGGTTGAATGCCACGACGCGAACCCGGGCGGTGACGCCAATCCAGGTACCGTTGCCGGCTACGTATTCTTTGGGCAGAACCGCCAGGGTGGCGTCATCGGTCTTGGCCAGCAAGCCTTGCTCGCCGAGTTTATTCAGTGGTGGCGATTCTTCGGTGTAGATCACGTCGGCGGGGGAGCGGTCGCCCTCTTCGACAACCTGGCTGGCGAGTTGATTGCTGCTGCCTTTGCGGACATTGACGTGAATGCCGGTTTTGGCTTCGAAAGCTTTGGCGACTGCGTCGCCGACTTCTTTGTGCTGACCGTTGTAGAGCGTCAGGGCAACCGGGTCGGCGGCTTGGGTGAAGGGAGTGGCGAGTGCCAGGCCGAGGAGGGTGGTGATCAGGCCGCGGCGCAGGGTATTTCGAAACATCATTCGCAGGGTTCCTCACTGTCACATTGCAAAAACTTGTAACAATGATAAACGATATTGTTTCTCAAATGCGGACGCTGATTCCTGTAGGAGTGAGCTGGCTCGCGATGGGCGTGAACGATGACGCATTCTATCTGCTGGCAAACGTTAACCTCGAGTGCATCGCGAGCAAGCTCGCTCCTACAGAAGAGGGTGGTTTAATTTTCAAATACCAGAAACGCAAAAACCCGCTTTCGCGGGTTTTTGTGAAATCCAAGGCCGTAACCTTGAATTTGAATTGGTGCCCAGAAGAAGACTCGAACTTCCACGACCTTGCGGTCACCAGCACCTGAAGCTGGCGTGTCTACCAATTTCACCATCTGGGCATTCATCTTCAGCGTTGCCGCTGTTGATGTGGCGCACTATACGGAGCGTGTTTTGATCTGTAAACCCCTGATTTTAAAATTAATAAATCAGAGCTCCAGAATGCAAAAAACCCGCTTTCGCGGGTTTTTGTGTGAGCCTTGAAATTGATCTAATCTCAAGCTCGAAATTGGTGCCCAGAAGAAGACTCGAACTTCCACGACCTTGCGGTCACCAGCACCTGAAGCTGGCGTGTCTACCAATTTCACCATCTGGGCAGTATCGGCAACGTCTCCGTCGTCGATGGCGCGCACTATACGGAGCGTCTTTTTAACTGTAAACCCCCAGGCTCAAAAAAAACTGGAAAATTTCGCCAGCGGTCTTCAAAACAGCTTTGCGGTGTCGATATGGGGCTTTAGATGGGGGGTCTTAGCCTGAAATTTCCCGTTTCATTACGCCTATGCCAAACTAACCCGTATATAGACAAGGTGAAAACTCTCTAATGGCCGATTGGCAGTCCCTCGATCCCGAGGCCGCTCGTGAAGCGGAAAAATACGAAAACCCTATTCCTAGCCGCGAACTGATCCTTCAGCACCTTGCTGATCGGGGTTCGCCTGCTAACCGCGAGCAGCTGGTCGAAGAGTTTGGTCTGACCACAGAAGACCAGATCGAAGCCCTGCGCCGCCGCCTGCGCGCCATGGAGCGCGATGCTCAACTCATCTATACCCGTCGCGGCACGTATGCGCCGGTGGACAAGCTTGACCTGATCCTGGGCCGCATCAGCGGTCACCGTGACGGTTTCGGCTTCCTGGTGCCGGACGACGGCAGCGACGACCTGTTCATGAGCCCGGCGCAAATGCGTCTGGTGTTCGACGGTGACCGTGCGCTGGCCCGAGTGTCTGGCCTGGATCGTCGCGGTCGCCGCGAAGGCATGATCGTCGAAGTGGTGTCCCGCGCTCACGAAACCATCGTCGGCCGCTACTTCGAAGAGGGCGGCATCGGTTTTGTAGTTGCCGACAATCCGAAGATCCAGCAAGAAGTGCTGGTGACGCCGGGTCGTAACGCCAATGCACAGGTAGGTCAGTTCGTCGAAGTGAAGATCACTCACTGGCCGACACCACGCTTCCAGCCGCAAGGTGACGTGGTCGAAGTCGTGGGCAACTACATGGCGCCGGGCATGGAGATTGATGTCGCCCTGCGCACCTACGACATTCCTCACGTCTGGCCTGACGCCGTACTCAAGGAAGCCGCCAAGCTCAAGCCGGAAGTCGAAGAGAAAGACAAAGAGAAGCGCATCGACCTGCGCCATCTGCCGTTCGTCACCATCGACGGCGAAGATGCTCGCGACTTCGATGACGCGGTCTACTGCGAAGCCCGTCCGGGCAAGCTGCGCCTGTTCTCCGGCGGCTGGAAGTTGTACGTGGCGATTGCCGACGTTTCCAGCTACGTGAAACTCGGTTCGGCGCTGGATGCCGAAGCCCAGGTTCGCGGCAACTCGGTGTACTTCCCTGAGCGCGTGATCCCTATGCTGCCTGAGCAGCTGTCCAACGGTCTGTGCTCGCTGAATCCGCAAGTCGATCGCCTGGCCATGGTTTGCGAGATGACCATCTCCAAATCCGGCGAAATGACTGACTACTGCTTCTACGAAGCGGTGATCCACTCCCATGCCCGCCTGACCTACAACAAAGTCAGCGCGATGCTGGAAACGCCGAAAGCCACCGAAGGGCGCAAACTGCGTGGCGAATACACCGACGTGGTGCCGCACCTCAAACAGTTGTACTCGCTGTACAAGGTGTTGCTGGCGGCCCGTCACGTGCGTGGTGCGATCGATTTCGAAACTCAGGAAACCCGGATCATCTTCGGTTCCGAGCGCAAGATCGCCGAAATCCGTCCGACCGTGCGCAACGATGCGCACAAGCTGATCGAGGAATGCATGCTGGCGGCCAACGTGGCCACCGCCGAATTCCTGAAAAAGCACGAAATCCCGGCGCTGTACCGCGTTCACGATGGTCCGCCACCGGAGCGTCTGGAAAAACTGCGCGCGTTCCTCGGTGAGCTCGGTCTTTCCTTGCACAAAGGCAAGGACGGCCCGTCGCCGAAGGATTACCAGGCATTGCTGGCTGGTATCAAGGATCGTCCGGATTTCCACCTGATCCAGACCGTCATGCTGCGTTCGTTGAGCCAGGCGGTGTACAGCGCTGATAACCAGGGCCACTTCGGCCTGAATTACGAGGCGTACACCCACTTCACCTCGCCGATCCGCCGCTACCCGGACTTGCTCACGCATCGGGCGATCCGCAGCGTGATCCATTCGAAGCAGGACACCCCGCACGTTCGCCGTGCTGGTGCGATGACCATTCCGAAGGCGCGCATCTATCCGTACGACGAAGCGGCCCTGGAACAGCTCGGCGAGCAGTGCTCGATGAGCGAGCGCCGTGCCGACGAAGCGACCCGCGACGTAGTGAACTGGCTCAAGTGTGAGTTCATGAAAGACCGCGTGGGCGAATCGTTCCCGGGTGTGATCACCGCAGTAACCGGTTTTGGCCTGTTCGTCGAGCTGACCGACATCTACGTCGAAGGCCTGGTGCACGTCACTGCGCTGCCGGGCGATTACTACCACTTCGATCCTGTGCACCACCGCTTGGCCGGTGAGCGTACCGGCCGCAGCTTCCGCCTTGGCGATACCGTAGAAGTGCGGGTCATGCGCGTCGATCTCGACGAGCGCAAGATCGACTTCGAGATGGCTGAAAACACCATCAACGCGCCAATCGGTCGCAAGAAGCGTGGCGCCGAAACTGCGGCACCTGCCTCCAAGTCCGCCGCAGAACCGGCGCCGGCGAAAACCGGTCGTCGTCCTGCAAAGGAAAAGACTGCCGAAGCCTATCGCCCAAGCGATGCAGCGGCAAAAAACGCCGAAGTGCGCAAAAGCCGTGAAATGAAGCAGGCGTTGCTCGCCGGTGCGAAAAGCGGCGGTAAAGCGGCGTCTGGGGGAAAGACCAGTCGGTCGGCGGCTGACAACGCTGTCGGCGGCAAGCCAGCCAAACCGAGCAAACATCGTAAAGGCCCGCCAAAAGCGGGCTCGGCCCCAGCCAAAAGCGGCGGGGCGCGTAAACCTAAGGCCAAGTCATGAGTCAGTTGGAAAAGATCTACGGTGTGCATGCTGTAGAAGCGTTGCTGCGCCACCACCCGAAACGCGTCAAGCAGATCTGGCTGGCCGAAGGTCGCAGTGATCCGCGGGTTCAGACCCTGATTGAGCTGGCCAACGAAAATCGTGTTCAGGTCGGCCAGGCCGAGCGTCGCGAAATGGATGCCTGGGTCGAAGGCGTGCACCAGGGCGTGGTTGCGGACGTCAGTCCGAGCCAGGTCTGGGGCGAGGCAATGCTCGACGAGCTGCTGGATCGCACCGATGGCGCACCGCTGCTGTTGGTGCTCGACGGCGTGACCGATCCGCACAACCTCGGCGCCTGCCTGCGCTCTGCCGATGCGGCAGGTGCGCTGGCGGTGATTGTGCCGAAAGACAAGTCAGCAACCCTGACACCGGTTGTACGAAAAGTCGCCTGCGGCGCCGCGGAAGTGATTCCGCTGGTTGCCGTCACCAACCTGGCGCGCACTCTGGAAAAACTCCAGCAGCGCGGTTTGTGGGTAGTGGGCACGGCGGGTGAGGCCGAGGTCAGCATTTATGACCAGGACCTGACCGGCCCGACGATCCTGATCATGGGCGCCGAAGGCAAGGGCATGCGTCGTTTGACCCGCGAGCATTGCGACTACCTGGTGAACCTGCCGATGGCCGGTAGCGTCAGCAGTCTCAACGTTTCCGTGGCGACTGGCGTATGCCTGTTCGAGGCGCAGCGTCAGCGCAGTGCCAAAGCCAAGGCTGCCACCAAGAAGTCCTGATCCAGCCTGTAGGAGCCAGCAAGCCGGCTCCTACGGGTGTGTGGTAAATGGTGGCTGTTCAAATAATCACCAATTACCTTGCGCCTCTCTCGCCCCTTCTCTACAATTGCGCCCCTTGCTGTGATGGCAGGCACCTACGTGTCTAGCGTCCGCAAGTCCATAAGTGTCATTCACTCCTTGTCTGACCGCTTTTGAGCGGCAGGCTACAACCCGTAAGGAGCATTCATGCGTCATTACGAAATCATCTTTTTGGTCCACCCGGATCAAAGCGAGCAAGTCGGCGGCATGGTTGAGCGTTACACCAAGCTGATCGAAGAAGATGGCGGCAAAATCCACCGTCTGGAAGATTGGGGCCGTCGTCAACTGGCCTACGCAATCAACAATGTTCACAAGGCTCACTACGTGATGCTGAACGTTGAGTGCACTGGCAAGGCCCTGGCCGAGCTGGAAGACAACTTCCGCTACAACGATGCAGTGATCCGTAACCTGGTCATCCGTCGCGAAGAAGCCGTTACCGGCCAATCCGAGATGCTCAAGGCTGAAGAAAACCGCAGTGAGCGCCGTGAGCGTCGCGACCGTCCTGAGCACGAAGGCGCTGAAAGCGCTGATAGTGATGACAGCGACAACAGCGATAACGCTGACGAGTAATCCACGGACCTTTTAAGGAGCCTATCAAATGGCACGTTTCTTCCGTCGTCGTAAATTCTGCCGCTTCACCGCTGAAGACGTGAAAGAGATCGATTACAAAGATCTCAACACTCTGAAAGCTTACGTATCCGAGACCGGCAAAATTGTTCCAAGCCGCATCACCGGTACCAAAGCTCGTTATCAGCGTCAGCTGGCCACCGCTATCAAGCGCGCCCGCTTCCTGGCCCTGCTGGCCTACACCGACAGCCACGGCCGCTGAGACCGGGCAGTCGACACGTAGCAAAGGATTGAATGCATGCGTGCCATAGCTGAGTTCATCATGCGCGGCCGTATGCAGGCCACTCTTGTAGTGGCTGGATGCGCGGCATTGCCGTTGTTGTATTGGTTGGGTGCTGCCGCTGGATGCCTTGTGCTCCTGCGGCGCGGATTGAAGGACGCCATAGGCGTTCTTGCTCTGGGAATGCTGCCGGCCTTGGCCTGGTGGCTCTACTCCGACGACCCACGGGCACTTCTGGTGCTGCTGGGGTCTGCGAGCCTTGCGTTGGTTTTGCGCGCAAGCGAGTCCTGGAACCGCGTGCTGCTGGTCAGCATAGCGATGGGAGTGGTGTTTTCAGTGGTGCTGGGGACGGCTTTTGGTCCCCAGATCGAGATGCTGGCGCAGGCTTTGATCAAAGTCATGCCGTCGCTACTCGGTGATGTCTACCAGAAGTTGTCGGTAGACGAGCAAGCGCGTTTCGCGTCCCTGATTGCACCAGTCCTGACCGGCCTGATTGCGGCCTTGTTGCAAATCGTCAGTGTGCTGAGCCTGCTTGCCGGGCGCTACTGGCAGGCGTTGTTGTACAACCCGGGCGGTTTTGGTCGCGAGTTTCGCGCCATCCGCTTCCCGCTTTTGCCGGCGATGTTACTGCTGGCGTGCATGCTTCTGGGGCCGAATCTCGGTTCGCAGATGGCCATGTTGACGCCGTTGTGCAGTGTACCGCTGATGTTTGCCGGGCTGGCCCTGATTCACGGGCTGGTGGCGCAAAAGCGACTGGCCAGGTTCTGGTTGGTGGGGTTGTACGTCACGCTGTTGCTGTTCATGCAGCTGATCTATCCGTTGCTGGTGGTCCTGGCCATCGTCGACAGCCTGATTGATTTTCGCGGTCGTTCGGCACCGAAAGATGCCGATAGCGCGAACGGTGAAGGTTAAAAGTTAAGAGGATTTTCACATGCAACTGATCCTTCTGGAAAAAGTCACCAACCTGGGCAACCTGGGTGACAAAGTGAACGTTAAGGCTGGTTACGGTCGTAACTACCTGCTGCCTTACGGCAAAGCTACCGCTGCGACCCCAGCCAACCTGGCTGCGTTCGAAGAGCGTCGTGCTGAGCTGGAAAAAGCAGCAGCAGATCGTAAAACGTCGGCTGAAAGCCGCGCTGCCCAACTGGCCGAGCTGGAAGTGACTATCACTGCCACCGCTGGCGACGAAGGCAAGCTGTTCGGTTCGATCGGTACTCACGACATCGCTGACGCACTGACCGCCTCCGGCGTTGAAGTGCAGAAGAGCGAAGTTCGTCTGCCGAACGGCACCATCCGCAACGTAGGCGAATTCGACGTAGCCGTGCACCTGCACGCCGAAGTTGAAGCCACCGTACGCGTTGTCGTGGTAGCAGCTTAAGCAGCACTTGTCGGCTGGCACCCTCGGGTGCTTGCCGGTAACATCGGGCACGATCCTGTTTACAGGTCGTGCCCTTTGTCTTTCTGATTCCTCCAATTTCAAGTGGCCATGAACGATATCTCCGCTCCTGAGCAATACGATCTGCAAACCGCCGCGCTGAAAGTGCCGCCGCATTCCATCGAAGCCGAACAGGCTGTACTCGGTGGTCTGATGCTGGACAACAACGCCTGGGAGCGTGTGCTCGATCAAGTCTCCGACGGCGATTTCTATCGACATGACCACCGCCTGATCTTCCGTGCGATCGCCAAACTGGCCGATCAGAACTCCCCGATTGACGTCGTGACCCTTGCCGAACAACTGGACAAGGAAGGTCAGACGTCTCAAGTGGGTGGCCTCGGTTATCTTGGTGAACTGGCGAAAAACACGCCGTCCGTCGCCAACATCAAGGCCTATGCGCAGATCGTCCGTCAGCGCGCGACGTTGCGCCAACTGATCGGCATCAGCACCGAGATCGCCGACAGCGCCTTCAACCCGGAAGGTCGCACTGCTGAAGAGATCCTCGACGAAGCGGAACGCCAGATCTTCGCGATTGCCGAGGCCCGGCCGAAAACCGGTGGCCCGGTGGGTGTGAATGATTTGCTGACCAAGGCCATCGATCGCATCGACACGCTGTTCAACACAGACAACGCCATTACCGGCCTGTCCACTGGTTACACCGACCTTGATGAAAAGACCAGCGGCCTGCAGCCGGCTGACTTGATCATCGTCGCCGGTCGTCCGTCGATGGGTAAAACCACCTTCGCGATGAACCTGGTGGAAAACGCCGTACTGCGTAGCGACAAAGCTGTTCTGGTGTATTCCCTCGAGATGCCAGGCGAATCGCTGATCATGCGTATGCTGTCGTCCCTCGGTCGGATCGACCAGACCAAGGTGCGCTCCGGTCAGTTGGAAGATGACGACTGGCCGCGCCTGACTTCGGCGGTGAACCTGCTCAATGACCGCAAGCTGTTCATCGACGACACCGCCGGGATCAGCCCGTCGGAAATGCGTGCGCGTACCCGGCGCCTGGCGCGTGAGCACGGTGAGATCGGCCTGATCATGATCGACTACCTTCAGTTGATGCAGATTCCAGGTTCCGGCGGCGACAACCGAACCAACGAGATTTCGGAAATCTCGCGTTCCTTGAAAGCCTTGGCCAAGGAGTTCAACTGCCCGGTGGTGGCGCTGTCCCAGCTCAACCGTTCCCTCGAGCAGCGGCCGAACAAACGGCCGATCAACTCCGACCTCCGGGAATCCGGAGCGATCGAGCAGGACGCCGACGTGATCATGTTCGTTTACCGCGACGAGGTGTATCACCCGGAAACCGAGCACAAAGGCATCGCCGAAATCATTATCGGCAAGCAGCGTAACGGGCCTATCGGCTTTATTCGTCTGGCCTTTATCGGTAAATACACCCGCTTCGAGAACCTGGCACCGGGTAGCTACAATTTCGATGATGACGAGTAAGGTATTTAGTGTCCTGAAAGGCCCCATCGCCGGCAAGCCAGCTCCTACAGGGGGGGGCGTCGTACCTGTAGGAGCAAGCTTGCTCGCGATAGGGGCGACGCAATTTCCGACCATAGCCGTCGGAATTGGTCAAAAAATGTGCTATATTCCGCGCCCGCGAAATTCAATGAAAGCCAACACCGGTTATCGACATGCAAGCAGCCAAGCCGTTATTTGACTATCCCAAGTACTGGGCCGAATGTTTCGGGCCAGCGCCGTTCCTGCCCATGAGCAGGGAGGAGATGGATCAGCTCGGCTGGGATTCCTGCGACATCATCATCGTGACCGGTGATGCGTACGTCGACCACCCGTCGTTCGGCATGGCGATCATCGGCCGGCTGCTGGAGTCCCAGGGCTTCCGCGTCGGGATCATCGCCCAGCCTAACTGGCAGTCCAAAGACGACTTCATGAAACTCGGCGAGCCGAACCTGTTCTTCGGCGTCGCGGCCGGCAACATGGATTCGATGATCAACCGCTACACCGCCGACAAAAAAGTCCGCTCCGATGACGCCTACACTCCGGGCGGCATGGCGGGTAAGCGTCCGGACCGCGCCAGCCTGGTTTACAGCCAGCGCTGCAAGGAAGCCTACAAGCACGTGCCAATCGTGCTCGGCGGCATTGAAGCGTCCCTGCGCCGCATTGCACATTACGATTACTGGCAGGACCGGGTTCGCAACTCGATCCTGATCGATGCCTGCGCCGACATCCTGCTTTACGGCAACGCCGAGCGTGCGATTGTTGAAGTCGCCCAGCGCCTGTCGTTCGGTCACAAGATCGAAGACATCACCGACGTGCGCGGCACCGCGTTCATCCGCCGTGATACGCCAAAAGACTGGTACGAAGTCGACTCCACGCGCATCGACCGTCCGGGCAAGATCGACAAGATCATCAACCCGTACGTGAACACCCAGGACACCCAGGCCTGCGCCATCGAGCAGGAAAAAGGTCCGGTTGAAGATCCGCAGGAAGCCAAGGTCGTGCAGATTCTGGCCAGCCCGCGCATGACTCGCGACAAGACCGTGATCCGTTTGCCGTCGGTGGAAAAAGTCCGTGGCGACGCTGTTCTCTACGCCCACGCCAACCGTGTGTTGCACCTGGAAACCAACCCGGGCAACGCCCGTGCGCTGGTGCAGAAGCACGGCGAAGTCGACGTCTGGTTCAACCCGCCGCCGATTCCGATGACCACCGAAGAAATGGACTACGTGTTCGGCATGCCTTACGCGCGCATTCCGCACCCGGCGTACGGCAAGGAGAAAATCCCGGCCTACGACATGATCCGCTTCTCGGTGAACATCATGCGTGGCTGCTTCGGCGGCTGCACTTTCTGCTCGATCACCGAGCATGAAGGCCGGATCATCCAGAACCGTTCCCACGAATCGATCATTCGCGAAATCGAAGAGATTCGCGACAAGGTCCCGGGCTTTACCGGCGTGATCTCCGACCTCGGCGGCCCGACCGCGAACATGTACCGCATCGCCTGCAAGAGCCCTGAAATCGAATCCGCGTGCCGCAAGCCATCCTGCGTGTTCCCCGGTATCTGCCCGAACCTGAACACCGACCACTCGGCGCTGATCCAGTTGTACCGCAGCGCCCGTGAGTTGCCGGGTGTGAAGAAGATCCTGATCGCTTCCGGCCTGCGTTACGACCTCGCGGTCGAGTCGCCGGAGTACGTTAAAGAGCTGGTGACCCACCACGTCGGTGGTTACCTGAAGATCGCCCCGGAACACACCGAGGAAGGTCCGCTCAATCAGATGATGAAACCGGGCATCGGCAGCTATGACAAGTTCAAGCGCATGTTCGAGAAGTACTCCAAGGAAGCGGGCAAGGAGCAGTACCTGATTCCTTACTTCATCGCCGCCCACCCGGGCACCACCGATGAAGACATGATGAACCTGGCGCTGTGGCTCAAGGGCAACGGTTTCCGTGCCGACCAGGTGCAGGCGTTCTACCCGTCGCCGATGGCCACCGCCACCGCGATGTATCACTCGGGCAAGAACCCGCTGCGCAAGGTCACCTACAAGAGTGATTCGGTAACTATCGTCAAGAGCGAAGAGCAGCGTCGTCTGCACAAGGCGTTCTTGCGTTATCACGACCCGAAAGGCTGGCCGATACTGCGTGAAGCGTTGACCCGCATGGGCCGCGCCGACCTGATCGGGCCGGGCAAGAACCAGTTGATCCCGCTGCACCAGCCGTCCACCGACAGCTACCAGAGCGCTCGTCGCAAGAACTCGACGCCGGCCGGCAGCCACAAGGTTGCAGGGGAAAAGACCACCAAGATCCTGACCCAGCACACGGGCCTGCCACCACGTGCCAGCGATGGCGGCAATCCGTGGGACAAGCGCGAACAGGCCAAGGCGGCGGCGTTTGCCCGCAACCAGCAGGCCGCCAAGGAACGCAAGGACGCCGCCAAGGGCAAAGGCCCCAAGCCGACCCGCAAGCCGGTCGTGCCGCGCTAAACCGCGCTTGAGCTGAACAGAACGCCAACCTTCGGGTTGGCGTTTTGCATTTTCAGGCATAGGAAATCTGTTGAAGCCATAGGCCTCATCGCTGGCAAGCCAGCTCCCACAAGGATCTTCAATGGCCACAGTATTGTGAATGGCAGATAAACCTGTGGGAGCTGGCTTGCCAGCGATGAGGCCGGCTCAACCTTTCAGCAACTGCTCGCCACATTAAGGCGCAACTACCTCAATCCATTTCCTCGCATCGCCCGATTTTGGTGCTGTACTGCCTCCAGTAACCGGAGAAAGCGCCAGCACTGCTGGGTGGCATAAGTTTTGCGCGCTTTCGAATACGCTTAGGGCTCGCAGGAGGCACGCCGTGTCGATTCATGTCGCATTGCACCACGTCACGCATTACCGCTATGACCGCGCTGTCGAGCTCGGCCCGCAGATCGTTCGACTGCGTCCCGCCGCCCACAGTCGCACGCGGATTCTGTCCTATGCGCTGAAGGTCTCGCCCGAGCAGCACTTCATCAACTGGCAGCAAGACCCGCAGGGTAATTACCTGGCGCGGCTGGTGTTCCCGGAGAAAACCGAGGAACTGCGCATCGAGGTCGATCTGCTGGCCGAGATGGCGATCTTCAATCCGTTCGATTTTTTCCTTGAGCCCTACGCAGAAAAAATCCCCTTCGCGTATGCCGCCGATGAGCGCAAGGAATTGGCTCCGTATCTGGAAACCTTGCCGCTGACGCCGGCGTTCAAGGCCTATCTGGACGGAATCGACCGTACCCCTTTGCCAGCCGTGGATTTCCTCGTCGCGCTCAATCAGCGCCTGAGCGATGACATTGATTACCTGATCCGCATGGAACCGGGCGTGCAAACGCCCGAGCACACCCTCGCGCAGGCGTCCGGTTCCTGCCGCGATTCCGCGTGGCTGTTGGTTCAGTTGCTGCGCAATCTGGGATTGGCGGCGCGTTTCGTCTCCGGTTACCTGATCCAGTTGACCGCCGACGTCAAAAGCCTCGACGGTCCATCGGGTACCGACGTCGATTTCACCGACCTGCATGCCTGGTGCGAAGTCTATTTGCCCGGCGCTGGCTGGATCGGCCTGGATGCGACCTCCGGGTTGTTCGCCGGTGAAGGACATATTCCGTTGGCCTGTAGTCCCGATCCGTCATCGGCGGCACCGATCAGTGGCCTGGTGGAACCTTGCGAGTGCGAATTCAGCCACGAAATGTCCGTAGAGCGGATTTGGGAAGCGCCGCGGGTTACCAAGCCCTACACCGACGAACAATGGCTGGCGATCCAGGCCCTGGGTCGGCAGATCGATGCCGACCTGCTGGAAGGCGATGTGCGCCTGACCATGGGCGGCGAACCGACGTTCGTGTCCATCGATGACCCGGATGGTGCCGAATGGAATACAGCGGCACTGGGGCCGAACAAGCGGCAGCTGTCCGCCGAACTGTTCCAGCGCATGCGTAAGCGTTATGCACCGCAAGGCCTGGTGCATTTCGGTCAGGGCAAATGGTATCCGGGCGAGCAACTGCCGCGCTGGTCGCTCAATTGCTATTGGCGCCGTGATGGCGTGCCGATCTGGCAAAACAATGCGTTGGTCGCCGATGAGCAAGAAGATTACGGCGCCGATGGGGTGCTGGCCGGGCGTTTTCTGGCGAGCGTTGCCGAACGCCTGAAAATTCCGACACGCTTTGTATTCCCGGCCTACGAAGACAATTTCTATTACCTCTGGCGCGAAGGGACGTTGCCGCAGAACGTCAGCGCCGAAGACTCACGCCTGGAAGAACCGCTGGAACGTGCGCGTCTGCGCAAAGTCTTCAGCCAGGGCCTGGACAAGGTCATCGGTCAGGTCTTGCCGCTGGCTCGCACGGCCAAGGGCGATCAATGGCAGAGCGGTCGCTGGTACCTGCGGGACGAGCATTGCCGATTGGTGCCTGGGGATTCTGCGCTGGGCTATCGCTTGCCGTTGGGTTCGCAGCCCTGGGTGAAAGCGGCGGAGTATCCGTTCATTCATCCGCAGGATCCGAATCAGGCATTCCCGCCGCTGCCGGATACGGCGCAACTTCAAAACCAGGGCGCAGCTGCCGAAACTGAAGATCGAGCGCCAAAGATCGATGAGTCGGCAGACTGGCTGACCCGCACCGCGCTGTGTGCCGAAGCCCGGGAAGGGCGGTTGTACTTGTTCATGCCGCCGCTGGAACGGGCCGAGGACTATCTCGAACTCGTCACCGCCATCGAAGCCACCGCTGAAGAACTGCGTTGCCCGGTGTTGCTGGAAGGTTACGAGCCGCCGAGCGATCCAAGATTGGGTAACTTCCGTATCACGCCGGACCCCGGTGTGATCGAGGTCAACGTGCAGCCATCCTCGTCGTGGGATGAATTGGTGGAGCGCACCGAATTTCTCTACGAAGAAGCACGCCAGACCCGCCTGACCACCGAGAAATTCATGATCGACGGCCGGCACACCGGAACCGGTGGCGGTAACCATTTCGTACTGGGTGGCGCGACACCGGCTGACTCTCCGTTTCTGCGTCGTCCGGATTTGCTGCGCAGCCTGATCAGCTACTGGCATAACCATCCGTCCCTTTCCTACCTGTTTTCCGGATTGTTCATCGGCCCGACGTCCCAGGCGCCGCGTGTCGATGAAGCGCGCAACGATGCCTTGTATGAACTGGAAATCGCGTTTGCGCAGATGCCCGAACCGGGCGAGGAGTGTCCGCCATGGTTGGTGGATCGACTGCTGCGCAACCTGCTGATCGATGTCACCGGCAATACTCATCGGGCCGAATTCTGCATCGACAAACTCTACTCGCCGGACGGCGCCACCGGCCGACTCGGGCTGCTGGAGTTGCGCGCTTTTGAAATGCCACCCCATGCGCGCATGAGTCTGGCCCAGCAATTGTTGCTGCGAGCGCTGGTTGCACGATTCTGGCGTGAACCCTACGCGCCGCCGACACTGGCGCGCTGGGGCACGGAGCTGCACGATCGTTTCCTGTTGCCGCACTTTATCGAACAGGATTTCGCCGACGTCATCGTCGAGCTCAACACAGCGGGTTATCCGCTGCGGGCCGAGTGGTTCGCGGCGCACCTTGAGTTCCGCTTTCCCAAGGTCGGCGATTACGCCGTCAGTGGCATCGCGCTGGAGCTGCGTCAGGCGCTTGAACCGTGGCATGTGCTGGGCGAAGAGGGCGCGGTCGGTGGCACGGTGCGTTATGTGGATTCCTCGCTTGAACGTTTGCAGATCAAACTCAGCGGTCTGCCGCCCCAGCGTTATCTGCTGACCTGCAACGGCATTCCCGTGCCCTTGCAACCCACCGGGCGTGTAGGCGAATTCGTAGCTGGAGTGAGATTTCGCGCCTGGCAACCGGCGAACTGTCTGCAACCGACTATTCCGGTGCATGCGCCGTTGGTATTCGACTTGCTCGACACCTGGATGCAGCGTTCGCTGGGTGGTTGCCAGTACCACGTTGCCCATCCGGGGGGACGCAATTACGACAGCCTGCCGGTCAATGCCAACGAGGCCGAGAGCCGCCGTATGGCGCGTTTCTTCCGTATCGGACACACGCCTGGGAAACTTCCTATACCGAATCTGGAAATAAACGACGAGCTACCGATGACTCTCGATTTACGACGTTTCTAAACCGTACGCGACGCTCGGATTTTTCGTCTATCCGGGCGTCATAAGCCTGCGTTAGTCTGACCGTTCATTGCTGTCTGCCGAGCTTTCCATGCCTGACCTGCTAGACCGCTACCCGCTGACGGCGGGCACCTATCACGAACTGCTCGACGACAGCGGCGCTGTGCGCCCGCACTGGCGCCGGCTGTTCGACCAATTGCAGCGCAGCACACCGGCGCAACTGGTGCAGCGTCAGGCATTGTTGACCCGGCAGATTCAGGAAAACGGTGTCACTTACAACGTCTATGCCGATCCCAAGGGCGCAGACCGGTCGTGGGAACTGGATCTGCTGCCCCATGTGATTGCGGCTGATGAGTGGCAGCAATTGTCTGCGGGCATTGCTCAGCGAGGGCGATTGCTCAATGCGGTTCTGGCAGATCTGTATGGCCCGCAACGGCTGATCGCCGAAGGGCTGTTACCGGCCGAACTGGTGTTCGGGCACAACAACTTCCTCTGGCCCTGTCAGGGTGTAAAACCGCCTGACGGGGCCTTTCTGCATCTGTATGCCGTGGATCTGGCGCGCACACCTGATGGACGTTGGTGGGTGACCGCGGACCGCACGCAAGCGCCGTCCGGTGCGGGGTATGCGCTGGAAAACCGCACCATCGTGTCCCGGGCGTTTCCCGAGTTGTACCGTGATTTGAAGGTGCAGCATCTCGCTGGATTTTTCCGCACGCTCCAGGAAACCCTGGCCCGGCAGGCGCCGTGTGGTGATGAGGCACCCTTGGTGGTGTTGCTGACGCCGGGGCGCTTCAATGAAAGCTATTTTGAACATTTGTACCTGGCTCGCCAGCTCGGCTATCCGCTGGTGGAAGGTGGTGACCTGACGGTTCGCGATGCCACGGTCTACCTGAAAACGTTGAGTGGCCTGCGCCGTGTGCACGCCGTCATGCGTCGGCTGGATGACGATTTCTGCGACCCGCTGGAGCTGCGTACCGACTCGGCCCTCGGCGTGCCGGGCCTGCTTGAAGCCGTGCGGCAGGGGCGGGTGCTGGTGGCCAATGCCCTCGGTAGCGGCGTGCTGGAGTCGCCGGGGTTGTTGGGTTTTTTGCCGAGGATCAATCAATTCCTGTTCGGCGAAGACCTGATTCTGCCGTCCATCGCGACCTGGTGGTGCGGCGAAGCGCCGGTGCTGGCCGAGGCGTTGGAAAAACTCCCCGAATTGTTGATCAAACCGGCGTTTCCCTCCCAGAGCTTCGCTCCGGTGTTCGGCCGTGATTTGAGTGAAAAGCAGCGCCAGGAGCTCGCCGAGCGCATGCAGGCACGACCTTATGCCTATGTTGCGCAAGAACTCGCGCAATTGTCGCAAGCGCCGATCTGGCAGGCTGACGACGGTCAGCTGCAACCCCGAGCGATCGGCATGCGCGTGTATGCGGTGGCGAGTCGCGAGGGCTATCGGGTTCTGCCGGGCGGTTTGACCCGGGTGGCCGCCGAAGCGGATGCCGAAGTGGTGTCCATGCAGCGCGGTGGTGCGAGCAAAGACACTTGGGTGCTGGGTGATCGCCCACCCAGTGGTGAGCAGTGGAAGGCGCAACGCAACATCGGCGTGCACGACCTGGTGCGACGGGATCCGTATCTGCCCTCTCGGGTGGTGGAAAACCTGTTCTGGTTCGGACGTTATTGTGAGCGTTGCGACGACAGCGCCCGATTGCTGCGCATCATGCTCGCCCGTTATGTCGATGGTGATGACCCGCAGGCCTTGCAGGCAGCGGTCGATCTGGGCGAACGCCTGATGTTGTTGCCGGATGAAGGCGAGCTTCCGGAACGACTACTGGCCGCACTGCTGGGCGATGACTGGCCGTTCAGCCTGCGTTCCAACCTGCAGCGCTTGCAATGGGCGGCTTCGCAGGTGCGCGGCAAGCTTTCCCGGGAAAACTGGCAGGCACTGGTGGAGTTACAGCGCGAGGCCATGGAACTGGAAACTGAAGAGCCTGACTTCGGCGAGCTGTTGGACTTTCTCAACCGCTTGGTGATGTCCCTCGCGGCACTGTCCGGTTTTGCCCTGGATGACATGACTCGTGACGAAGGCTGGCGATTCCTGATAATTGGCCGGCGAATAGAACGCCTGCAATTTCTCAGCGGCAGTCTGGCGGCGTTCCTGCGGGGAACCGAGACGTTTGATCAAGTCGGGCTGGAATGGCTGCTGGAACTGGGGAACAGCAGCATCACCTACCGTTCACGGTATCTGGCGGTGGCGCAATTGATCCCGGTGCTCGACCTGTTGCTGCTCGACGAACAGAACCCCCACGCCGTGTTGTTTCAGTTGAAACTGGTGACCCGGACCGTCAAGCGCCTGAACGACGACTTTGGCGCCCCGCGTGAAACGGGGCTGCGGCAACTGGTGGAGCGTCTGGCGCGGTTCGACCTGAGTTGTCTGGAGCATTCGCTGTTCGGTGACGCCAGCGTTCGCGCCGCCATCGAGGGGCTGGCCGGGCTGCTGCAGGAAATCGCCGACGCCAGCAGCCAGGTCTCGGATCGCCTCGCGCTGCGGCATTTCGCCCATGTCGATGATGTCAGCCAGCGCACGGTGTCCGTCTGATGAGTGCCCGCTACCAGATTTTCCACGACACCCACTATCACTACGACAGTCCGGTGTCCCTTGCCCAGCAACTGGCCCATCTGTGGCCACGTGATTGTGCGTGGCAGCGCTGCACCGACCGGCAATTGCAGATCAGCCCCGAGCCGACGTCGCGTCGCGATGAGCTGGATGTCTTCGGTAACCCGCTGACACGGCTGGCATTCGAGCGGCCCCATGATGAATTGCTGGTCAATGCGAGCCTCACGATCGAAGTGCTTCCCCGGCCGGTGCTGGATTTCAACCGGTCTGCGGCATGGGAAGACACCCGCAGCGCATTGACCTACAACAGCCAGCCTTTGTCGCCCGAACGGATCGAAGCGTGCCGTTATCGGTTCGAATCACCGTATGTGCATTTGAAGCGCAACTTCGTCGAGTTTTCCGAGAGCTGTTTCCCGGCGGGGCGGCCGCTGCTGCTGGGCGTTCAGGCCTTGATGGAGAAAATCTTCAGCGAATTCACCTTCGATGCCGAAGCGACTCAGGTGGCGACGCCGCTGGTTGAAGTGCTGGAGCGTCGGCGCGGGGTCTGTCAGGACTTTGCTCACCTGATGCTCGCCTGCGTGCGTTCTCGTGGTTTGGCGGCGCGGTACATCAGCGGTTACTTGCTGACTCAGCCACCGCCGGGGCAACCACGCTTGATTGGCGCTGATGCGTCCCATGCCTGGGTGTCGGTGTTTTGCCCGGAGTTGGGCTGGGTGGACTTCGATCCGACCAACAACGTGCAGCCAGCGCTGGAGCACATCACTTTGGCGTGGGGGCGGGATTTTTCCGATGTGTCGCCGTTGCGGGGGGTGATTCTGGGCGGGGGCAACCATGACCCGGAAGTACGCGTCACCGTGATGCCTATTGAATAAGCACGCCCCTCGTAGGAGCAGCCTTCGGCAGCTCCTACAGGGTCGGCAGCAAAACCGCCGACCCTGGACACAGATCCGGTGGGCCTGATCAGGTTATCGGGTCCGGAGGGTCTCAGGCGTCGGGCGCCTGATCTTTCGGTGCATCAACATCATCTTCTGCGGCTACTTCACCCTCAGGGTTCAGTTCCGTCTCTTCAGCTGTAGCTTTCTTGCGCTGAAGCTTTTCCTCTTTCTTCTGCTCCTTGGCCAAGTCTCTCTGACGTTTGGCGAAGGAATAATTAGGTTTAGCCATGGGCGATCCTCTGGGGTCGAAGGTGAGGTTGAGCGGCGCATATTCTGCCCTGTATCGGGGCCGAGCCGTTAGCTGGGTTTTTGCTCGGCCCATTTAGGCGCTACGCAAGGTTGCCAGGCATCCAGTGCGTCGAGCAGGGTTTGCGGCGATTCGCTCATTTGCAGCATGTCACGGTGCTGCCCGCGAACGAAGCCTTCGCCGACGATATGATCGAGAAAAGACGTCAACTTGTCGTAGAAACCGTTCACCTCGAGCAAACCCAGCGGTTTACCGTGGTAGCCGAGTTGGCCCCAGGTCCAGACTTCGAACAATTCTTCCAGCGTTCCCAGGCCACCGGGCAGGGCGATGAAGGCGTCGCTGAGTTCAGCCATCCGCGCTTTGCGTGCGTGCATGCCATCGACCACTTCCAGGCGAGTCAGGCCGCTGTGGCCGATTTCCTTGTCCTTGAGGCTTTGCGGGATGATGCCGATCACTTCACCACCGGCCGCCAGGGCCGCATCGGCGACGATGCCCATCAGCCCCACGGCGCCGCCGCCATACACCAGGGTCAGCTTGCGTTCGGCCAAGGCCTGGCCCAGGGCAATGGCGGCTTCACGATAAGCCGGGTTGGTGCCGGTACTGGCACCGCAAAATACACAAACGGACGCTAAAGACATGCCTTACTCCATGCTCGATCAGGGCCACAGAGTAAAGGCAGGCGCGCGACGCTCCAAGGGCTAAACTTCGAAATCGGGTGTTTCGTACGAACCGCTGGCGCCACAGGCATAGGCGGCCAGCAAACTGCACAACAGGCTATTGATGGACATGACAGACGCTCCGCTAAGTGATGACGGTCTGATCATAGGGCCGGGCTAGACGCTTGGCTGGTAGATTGTTTCGATGGGCGCCATAGCCCGAAAGTTGTATACAATTTTTGATTCAAGTCATATGAACTTGCGAGCTTTTCAGGCAGTCTTCTGTCCATTCACGTTTTCGTTAACCCTGCCTTGGAGATTCACCATGTTTGCCAAACTTGTTGCGGTATCCCTGTTGACACTGGCCAGCAGCCAACTGATGGCTGCCGAGTGCAAGACCACCGTTGACTCCACCGATCAAATGTCCTTCAACACCAAGGCCATTGAAATCGACAAGAGCTGCAAGACGTTCACCGTCGAACTGACCCACTCCGGCAGCCTGCCGAAAAACGTCATGGGTCATAACTGGGTACTGAGCAAAGAAGCCGACATGCAGCCGATCGCTACTGACGGCCTGAGCGCCGGCATCGACAAGAACTACCTGAAAGAAGGCGACACCCGCGTGATCGCCCACACCAAGGTCATCGGCGCCAAGGAAACCGATTCGGTGACCTTCGACGTGTCGAAGCTCGCGGCCGGTGAAAAGTACGGGTTCTTCTGCTCGTTCCCGGGCCACATCTCGATGATGAAAGGCACGGTTACCCTGAAGTAATCAGGCACACCGCGTCACCGTTCATCGCTGGCAAGCCAGCTTGTGAACGACACAAATCACTGTAGGAGCTGGCTTGCCAGCGAATGGGCCAAAAGCATCAATGCATGTGTTGGCCAAAAAAAAAGCCCGCTGAAGCTCAACACTTCAGCGGGCTTTTTCATTCATTCACGCCTCAAGGCGCAAAGGGCATCACACGTTTGTGGCGCGTCTTGTTGAACGTGTCGACGATGATCTTGAACGCTTCCTCGCGCACCGGTTCGCCGTGCAGGAAGGCATCGATCTCGGCGTAGGTCACGCCATGGGATGCTTCGTCCGGTTTGCCGGGGGACAGGTCTTCAAGGTCGGCGGTCGGGATTTTTTCCACCAGCGATTCTGGCGCACCGAAACTGCGGGCAATCGCGCGGACCTGGTTTTTCACCAGGCCACTCAGTGGTGCCAGGTCGCAGGCGCCATCACCGAACTTGGTGAAGAATCCCATCACCGCTTCCGCCGCATGATCGGTGCCGATCACCAGACCGTGGGCCGCGCCGGCGATGGTGTACTGGGCGACCATGCGCATCCGCGCCTTGGTGTTGCCAAGTACGAAATCCACCGAGACCGCATGCTTGCCTTCAAACGCGGCCACTTCATTGGCCAGGGATTTGACGGCCGGGCCGATGTTCACCGTGTGGCGCTCGTCCGGTTTGATGAAATCCACCGATGCCTGGGCGTCGTGTTCATCGAACTGGGTTTCGTAGGGCAGGCGCACGGCAATGAACTTGTAGCTGTCTTCGCCCGTGCGTTGGCGCAATTCACGCATGGCACGTTGGGCCAGCAGGCCGGCGGTCAGGGAGTCGACGCCGCCACTGATGCCCAGCACCAGGGTTTTCAGCCCGGAATTGACCAGGCAATCCTGGATGAAAGTCACTCGCCGGGCGACTTCGGCCTCAAGGGCGGCCTCATTGGCGAACGGCGGTTGGACCTTGAGCTGTTCAGCAATCTCACGCTGTACGGCTTGCATGAATTCACTCCTTGCTTGATGGACTGGAAAGGGCGGCAGGAACCTGGAAAACGTGTCGCAAGTAAGCGACGAAATTCGGGTCTTTGCAGTGAGTCTTGCCGGGCTCGTCGGAGATCTTCGCCACCGGTTGGCCGTTGCAGGCGGTCATTTTAAGCACGATGCTCATCGGTTCGACACCCGGAATGTCACACGTCAGGTTGGTGCCGATACCGAAGCTGACATTGATCCGACCGCGCAGCGCCCGGAATATCTCCAAAGCCCTGGGCAGGGTCAGGCTGTCGGAGAATGTCAGCGTCTTGCTCATCGGGTCGATGCCGAGCCGGTGGTAGTGAGCGATGGCTTTTTCCGCCCAAATCACCGGATCACCGGAGTCATGGCGCAAGCCGTCGAAGAGCTTGGCGAAAAACAGATCGAAATCGCCGAGGAAAGCATCGCTGGTGATGCAGTCGGTCAGGGCAATCCCCAGCAGACCCCGGTACTCACGGACCCAGCAATCGAGGGCGGCAATCTGGCTGTCGATCAGCCGTGGGCCGAGTTGCTGGTGGGCCATGATCCACTCATGGGCCATGGTGCCCAGCGGTTTCATGTCCAGTTCCCGCGACAAATGCACATTGCTGGTGCCGACGAAACGGCCCGGGAAATCATGCTTGAGCACGTTCACCACTTCTTCCTGAACGCGGTACG
The DNA here is from genome assembly GCF_030417915.1 of Pseudomonas sp. C32. Lineage (NCBI taxonomy): Bacteria > Pseudomonadati > Pseudomonadota > Gammaproteobacteria > Pseudomonadales > Pseudomonadaceae > Pseudomonas > Pseudomonas sp. C32. Next base: position 54,361 of record NZ_JAUHUK010000027.1, read on the forward strand.
AAAAGCGACGGCGCGTGCCGAAATCGGCTACCTGCAATTCCGCCAATTCGTCACTGCTGGCGTTGGCGCTCAGCCAGTCGAACTTGCGATAGAGCTGTTCGCGGGCCTGTTCCAGGACGATTTCACGGTAGCGATAGCGGTTGCGCACCTCGCTGACCATTGCCAGCAGCGGTACTTCGAACAGGATCACATGCAACCACGGGCCCCGCAGGCGGATAAACAACTCGCCGTTCTCGATGCCGGTGTGGATATAGCGCAGGTTGAAGCGAAACAGTCCGAGAAAGCGCAGGAAGTCCGGTTTGAGGAAACTGATGCGCTCCAGAAAACTCAACTGGTCGGCGCTCAGGCTCAGCTCGGCGAGACGTTCGATCTGAAAACGGATCTCCGCCAGGTACGGGCGCAGATCCTCACTGTTACGGCAACGAAACTCCCATTCGACTTCCACGTTCGGGTAGTTGTGCAGCACCGCCTGCATCATCGTCAGTTTGTAGAAATCGGTGTCGAGCAGGTTCTGCACGATGCGATCGGCAAACACACTCTCGCTCATAACGGGAATCTCCAGCGTTGCAGCGGTATTGATCAGTGGCGCTAGTGGCGCATATCCCAGACAGGGATTACCAGCATTTTTTCGACAAGCGCAGACCCTTGTAGGAGCTGGCTTGCCAGCGAAGAGGCCGGCACATCCAATATGAATGTCGATTGAAAGACCGCCTTCGCTGGCAAGCCAGCTCCTACAAGGCGATGGCGCCCATCAGGTTGCTTCCGGGCTATCGATCTGCTCCAACATCCACTTCACAAAATCCCGCACCTTGGGCACTTCCGCCGAGTGCTCCGGGTAGGCCAGGTAATACGCATCGCTGCTGGACATTGCATGCTGCCAGGGAATGACCAGTTTGCCGTCGGCCAGTTCCTCTTCCACCAGAAACCGCGGCAGCAACGCCACGCCGCAGCCGACCTGAGCGGCACGGATGCACATATAAAAGGTTTCGAAACGCGGGCCGTGGTAGCTGTGCTCGGTGTGGTAGCCCTGATGTTCGAACCAGTCGTGCCAGGCCTGGGGGCGGGAGGCGTTTTGCAGCAGCACCAGGTCGGCCAGTTGCGTCGGATCGGTGAACGGTGTGTCCGGCAAACTGCCCGGGGCGCACACCGGCACCAGCTCTTCGCCGAACAGTTTCAGGCATTCGGTGCCCGGTCGTGAGCCCTGGCCGAAGTAGAACGCCAGATCGCTGCGCCCTTGCAGCAGATCATCGGCCTCCTGCTCGCTGCACAGGTCCAGGTGAATCGACGGATGACGCAGGCGCCAGCCTTTCAAGCGAGGCACCAACCAGCGTGCGCCGAAGGTCGGTGGCGTCGAGACGCGCAGGACTTCCGTCTCGCCGCCGTAGGAACGCAGGTAATGGGTCGACATCTCGACTTGTGTGAGGATTTTTCGTACTTCCACCAGATACAAATCCCCGGCCGGGGTCATTTGCAGGCGACGGCGTACCCGGCGAAACAGCAGGTGTTGTAGCAGCTCTTCGAGTTGCGCAACCTGCTTGCTGACCGCGCTCTGCGTCAGGTTCAGTTCTTCGGCGGCCCGGGTGAAACTCAAATGTCGGGTCACGGCTTCGAAACACTGCAACGCAGCAATCGATGGCAAGTAGCGTTTATTGAGCATGGGCGGTCCTTTGTTCTTGTCTCTTTATTGCCAGCAATGCACAGCATGAATAAACGGAATGATATCTCTCTTAAAGGTCGTTTGTTGAGTAACCTCCGGGAGGCTAAAACTACAGGTCTGATCAGCCGTGATTTTCCGGCTGCACCTGTTCCGTTTTTTGCTTGAGGAGTGACCCATGGTTGCCGCATTGCTTGATCGTCTTGGTGTGAACCCTGCCCTGTACCAGAACGGCAAAGTGCCGGTGCATTCGCCGATCGATGGCAGCAGGATCGCCGCCGTGAACTGGGAAGGCGCCGCTGAAGTCGAGCAGCACATCAGTCGCGCAGATCATGCGTTCGAACTGTGGCGCAAGGTTCCGGCACCGCGCCGTGGTGAACTGGTGCGGCAACTGGGTGACATCCTGCGCGAATACAAGGCCGACCTCGGCGAACTGGTGTCCTGGGAAGCTGGCAAGATCACCCAGGAAGGTCTGGGCGAAGTTCAGGAAATGATCGACATCTGTGACTTCGCCGTCGGCCTGTCCCGCCAGTTGTACGGTTTGACGATTGCTTCCGAGCGTCCTGGCCACCATATGCGTGAAACCTGGCATCCGCTGGGTGTCGTCGGCGTGATCAGCGCGTTCAACTTCCCGGTCGCGGTCTGGGCGTGGAACGCCACGCTGGCGCTGGTCTGCGGCAACCCGGTGATCTGGAAACCGTCGGAAAAGACCCCGCTGACCGCGCTCGCATGCCAGGCATTGTTCGACCGTGTTTTGAAGAACTTCAGCGACGCACCGCCTCACCTGAGCCAGGTGATCATCGGTGGTCGCGACGCCGGTGAAGCGTTGGTCGATGACCCGCGTGTCGCGCTGGTCAGCGCCACCGGCAGTACCCGCATGGGCCGTGAAGTGGCGCCGAAAATCGCCGCGCGTTTCGCCCGCAGCATCCTCGAACTGGGCGGCAACAACGCGATGATCCTCGGCCCAAGCGCCGATCTGGACATGGCCGTTCGCGCCATTCTGTTCAGCGCCGTCGGCACCGCCGGCCAGCGTTGCACCACCCTGCGCCGCTTGATTGCCCATGAGTCGGTGAAGGAAGAAATCGTCACCCGCCTCAAAGCCGCTTACTCCAAAGTGCGCATCGGTCATCCGCTGGAGGGCAACCTGATCGGCCCGCTGATCGACAAACAAAGCTTCGACAACATGCAGGACGCACTCGAGCAGGCACTGAGCGAAGGCGGCCGGGTGTTCGGCGGCAAGCGTCAGATGGAAGACAAGTTCCCGAACGCCTATTACGTATCGCCAGCCATCGTCGAAATGCCGGAGCAGAGCGAAGTGGTCTGCCACGAAACCTTCGCACCGATTTTGTACGTGGTCGGTTACAGCGATTTCCAGGAAGCCCTGCGCCTGAACAACGCCGTGCCACAAGGCCTGTCGTCGTGCATCTTCACCACCGACGTGCGTGAAGCCGAGCAGTTCATGTCGGCCGTGGGCAGTGATTGCGGCATCGCCAACGTCAACATCGGCCCGAGCGGTGCGGAAATCGGTGGTGCGTTCGGCGGTGAAAAAGAAACCGGTGGCGGCCGTGAATCGGGCTCCGATGCATGGCGCGGCTACATGCGTCGCCAGACCAACACCGTGAACTACTCGCTGGAGTTGCCGTTGGCGCAGGGCATTACGTTCGATTGATGTGAAATCCCTGTAGGAGCGAGCCTGCTCGCGATAGCGGTTTTTCAGTCACATTGATGCTGGATGTGCTGACGCTATCGCGAGCAGGCTCGCTCCCACATTAAATGAATGTGTTTGTTAGGTTTCTGTTGGAGTCTGGCAATGCCGTTACGCGAAGAGTGTCTGTGGGAAAAACTGACGCCGCAAAGGCCTGACAATGCGGCGCTCAAGGGTGAAGTGACAGTGGATGTCTGCGTCATCGGTGCCGGTTTCACCGGGCTGTCGGCGGCGGTGCATTTGCTGGAACAGGGCAAGACAGTGTGTGTGCTGGAGGCCCATCGCGCCGGCCATGGCGGATCGGGACGCAATGTCGGGCTGGTCAACGCCGGGATGTGGATTCCCCCGGACGACATCGAGGCCGGATTCGGTGAGGCGGTGGGCAGTCAGCTCAACCGCATGCTGGGCGCGGCACCCTCCCTGGTGTTCAGCCTTGTGGATAAGTACAGCATCGACTGCCAGTTGCGTCGCGAAGGCACGCTGCACATGGCGCATAACGCCCGCGGCGAAGCCGACTTGCGCAGTCGTGAAGAACAATGGAAACGTCGCGGCGCGCCGGTGGAGCTACTGACCGGCCAGGCGTGCGAGCAAGCGACGGGCACCAAAAAGATCGCCGCAGCATTGCTGGATCGCCGTGCCGGTACGCTCAATCCGATGGCCTACACCACGGGGCTGGCCAACGCGGCCATCGGCCTCGGCGGTCAATTGTTCGATCATTCCCCTGTCACCCGACTCGAACGCCAGGGCCAGCGCTGGTCGGTGCAGACCGCCCAGGGTTCGGTCATGGCCGAGAAAGTGGTCATTGCGTCCAACGCCTACACCGAAGGCGACTGGACGGAACTGCGCCGCAATTTCTTCCCGGGTTATTACTATCAGGTCGCTTCGGTGCCGCTGACCGAAGACGCAGCTCAGCAAATTCTCCCCGGGGGCCAAGGCTCGTGGGACACCCGGCAGGTCCTGAGCAGTATTCGTCGAGACAGGGACGGTCGTCTGCTGCTTGGCAGTCTCGGTAATGGCAATCAGAAACCGGCATGGTTTCTCAAAGCCTGGGCCGATCGGGTTCAGCAACACTATTTCCCGTACCTCAAACCGGTTGAATGGGAATGCACCTGGACCGGTTGCATCGCATTCACGCCCGATCATTTGATGCGCCTGTTCGAGCCGGCGCCCGGTTTAGTGGCAGTCACCGGTTACAACGGCCGGGGCGTGACCACGGGGACAGTGGTCGGCAAAGCCTTTGCCGATTATTTGTGTAATGGAAATCCTCAGGCGCTCCCCATTCCCTTTGCCCCCATGCAGCCATTGGCCGGCGTGGGGTTGCGCAGCTGTCTGTACGAGGCGGGATTTTCGCTGTATCACGCGGGCCAGTGCTTGCGGATCGTCATTTGAATGTTGAAATTTGTTGCTGAAAGCGGCGCTTTTTCGTTCAACAGCTAGCCTGTAGTGGTGCGGGTTGTAGCAGTCCCGCACCAGCAGTGTGCACTTCGGTGACGAACGGTGTTACAGGCTGGTTGCACGATGTTTGGTGCCGCGGTTGCAATGATGGCGCATGAGGGTTGCGCCTAAAAAAATATCAGGTTTTACCTTCCGCGGTTTAGACGGTTGCACACCCAATGAAAATGGGACCGAAACAGTCGAAAAAACAATAAGGCAGCGACTTTTTTCAGAATAAAAAACCGATGGCACGGCCCTTGCTCTGAGCATTCAGTGAAGTCGCAGTGCCAATTAAAAAAAACCATGGAGCACCACCTCATGTCCCAGACGTTTTACAAGAAAGGTTTTCTGGCCCTCGCAGTGGCAACTGCGCTGGGTGTTTCTGCGTTTGCTCAGGCTGACATCAAGATCGGCGTAGCGGGACCAATGACTGGCGCCAACGCGGCATTTGGTGAACAGTACATGAAGGGTGCACAAGCGGCGGCCGATGCGGTCAACGCAGCGGGCGGCGTCAACGGGGAAAAAATCGTCCTGGTCAAGGGCGATGACGCCTGCGAACCGAAACAGGCTGTGACGGTTGCCAAAGACCTGACCAACCAGAAAGTCGCCGGCGTGGTCGGTCACTTCTGCTCCTCGTCGACCATCCCGGCCTCCGAGATCTATGACGAAGCGGGCATCATCGCGATCACTCCAGGTTCCACCAACCCACAGGTTACCGAGCGCGGCCTGAGTGCCATGTTCCGCATGTGCGGTCGTGACGACCAGCAAGGCATCGTGGCCGGTGACTACATCGTCGACATGCTCAAGGGCAAAAAGGTTGTCGTGCTGCACGACAAAGACACCTACGGCCAAGGCCTGGCGGATGCCACCAAGGCTCAACTGGTCAAGCGCGGCGTGACGCCGGTGCTGTATGAAGGCCTGACCCGCGGCGAGAAAGACTTCAGTGCCGTCGTGACCAAGATCCGTGCGGCCGGTGCCGATGTCGTCTACTTCGGCGGCCTGCACCCAGAAGCGGGTCCACTGGTTAAACAACTGCGTACCGAAGGCCTGAAAGACGTGAAATTCATGTCCGACGACGGCATCGTGACCGACGAACTGGTGACCACCGCTGGCGGCCCGCAATACGTTGACGGCGTGCTGATGACCTTCGGCGCCGACCCACGCATGCTGCCAGACAGCAAGACTGTCGTAGACGCATTCCGCAAGGCTGGCACCGAGCCTGAAGGCTACACCCTGTATGCCTACGCTTCGGTCCAGACCCTGGCCGCTGCCTTCAATGGCGCCAAGTCCAACAAGGGCGAAGACGCTGCTGCCTGGCTGAAGAAAAACCCGGTCAAGACCGTTATGGGCGAGAAGACCTGGGACAGCAAGGGCGACCTGAAAGTGTCCGACTACGTGGTTTACCAGTGGGACGCAACCGGCAAATACCACCAGCTGGAAAAACAGAAGTAAGGGCTGACCCGATCAGGGCTCCCCGATGAACCTTTTGTCGGAGCCGGCTTGCTGGCGAAGGCGGACTTGCAGGCGACATGTTTGTCGACTGTTCAATCGCTATCGCTGGCAAGCCAGCTCCTACAGGGGCCGGTGAGCGCTGCCTGTTCGTGTCTGACATTGCTCCGACGTATATCTGTATTTTCCTTAGAAGAACCGCACCCCCACAGGAGTGCAGGTTCTCATTGCGTGAGATTGCGTTATGGATGGTATTTTCCTGCAGCAACTGGTCAACGGCCTGACCCTCGGGTCGGTCTATGGCCTGATCGCCATCGGCTACACAATGGTCTATGGCATCATCGGCATGATCAACTTCGCCCACGGCGAGGTTTACATGATTTCCGCTTACCTCGCGGCGATCAGTCTGGCTCTGCTGGCATACTTCGGTATTGAATCCTTCCCTCTGCTGATGCTTGGCACACTGATCTTCACCATCGTCGTCACGGCGGTGTATGGCTGGGTCATCGAGCGTGTCGCCTACAAACCCCTGCGTAACTCCACCCGACTGGCACCCTTGATCAGCGCCATCGGTATTTCGCTGATCCTGCAAAACTATGCGCAGATCGCTCAGGGCGCCCGCCAACAAGGCGTACCGACCCTGCTGACCGGTGCATGGCGCGTCGATGTCGGAAGCGGCTTCGTCCAGCTCACCTACACCAAAATCTTCATCCTGGTCGCCGCATTTGCCGGGATGGCCCTGCTGACCTACGTCATCAAGTACACCAAGCTCGGCCGTATGTGCCGCGCGACCCAACAAGACCGCAAGATGGCTTCGATCCTCGGGATCAACACCGACCGGGTGATTTCCTATGTGTTCATCATCGGTGCAGCGATGGCGGCCCTGGCCGGCGTACTGATCACCATGAACTACGGCACTTTCGACTTCTACGCGGGCTTCGTCATCGGCATCAAGGCCTTCACCGCGGCGGTACTCGGCGGGATCGGCTCGCTGCCTGGCGCCATGCTCGGCGGGATCATCCTCGGGATTTCCGAGTCGCTGTTCTCCGGTCTGGTCAACTCGGACTACAAAGACGTCTTCAGCTTCTCGCTGCTGGTTCTCGTTCTGGTCTTTCGGCCCCAAGGCCTGCTCGGCCGTCCTCTTGTGTCGAAGGTGTAAGCGATGTCTTCAACCACTAAAAAAACCATTGATGTCAAAAAAAGCCTGGTTGACGCGATTCTTGCCGGTCTCATTGCCCTGATCGTGTTCGGGCCGATTGTCGGCGTCGTGCTCGATGGCTACGGCTTCAACCTGGAAACTTCGCGGGTGGCATGGATCATTGCCATCGTCATGGCGGGGCGTTTTGCCTTGAGCCTGTTTCTGCAAACCCCCAAAGGCCTGAGAATCCTCGAGGGGTTTGAAACCACCGGTTCCGGCGTTCATGTGCTGCCGCCCGACTACAAAACCCGACTGCGCTGGATCATCCCGCTGATCATTGTGATTGCCGTGGTGTTTCCGTTTTTCTCCAACTCCTATCTGTTGGGCGTGGTCATCCTCGGTTTGATCTACGTGCTGCTGGGCCTGGGGCTGAACATTGTGGTCGGGCTGGCCGGCCTGCTTGACCTGGGTTATGTGGCGTTCTACGCCATTGGTGCCTACGGCCTGGCGCTCGGTTACCAGTACCTGGGGCTGGGCTTCTGGACGGTGCTGCCATTGGCGGCGATCACCGCTGGCCTCGCCGGGTGCATCCTCGGTTTTCCGGTGCTGCGTCTGCACGGCGACTATCTGGCGATTGTGACCCTGGGCTTCGGTGAAATCATCCGCTTGATCCTCAACAACTGGCTGTCGCTGACCGGTGGTCCGAACGGCATGCCGGCGCCACTGCCAACGTTCTTCGGCCTGGAGTTCGGCAAGCGGGCGAAGGATGGCGGGGTACCGTTTCACGAGTTCTTTGGCATCGCCTACAACCCGGACGTGAAGTACTACTTCATCTACGCGGTGTTGTTCCTGGTGGTATTGGCCGTGCTGTACATCAAGCATCGTCTGGTCAAGATGCCAGTCGGTCGCGCCTGGGAAGCCCTGCGTGAAGACGAAATCGCCTGCCGCTCCATGGGCCTGAACCACGTGCTGGTCAAACTCTCGGCGTTCACCATCGGTGCATCGACTGCAGGCCTTGCCGGCGTGTTCTTTGCGACCTACCAGGGTTTCGTCAACCCGACCTCGTTTACCTTCTTCGAATCGGCCCTGATCCTCGCCATTGTGGTGCTGGGCGGTATGGGTTCGACCATCGGCGTGGTGATTGCGGCGTTCGTGCTGACCGTCGCCCCTGAACTGCTGCGCGGCTTCGCCGAATACCGCGTGTTGCTGTTCGGCATCCTGATGGTGTTGATGATGATCTGGCGACCGCGCGGCCTGATTCGGATCAGCCGTACCGGTGTGACACCGCGTAAAGGAGTAGCGCCATGAGCGAAGTCGTACTCTCGGTAGAGAAGCTGATGATGCACTTCGGCGGCATCAAGGCGTTGAACGATGTCAGCCTGAAAGTCGAACGCAACTCGATCTTCGCCTTGATCGGCCCTAACGGTGCCGGCAAGACCACGGTGTTCAACTGCCTGACCGGGTTCTACAAGGCCTCGGGCGGCAAGATTGAACTCAACGTGCGGGGCGAGCAGACCAACGTCATCCAACTGCTGGGCGAATCGTTCAAACCGACCGACTTCGTCTCGCCGAAATCCTTTGCCAGTCGCCTGTACTACAAAATGTTCGGCGGCACCCACCTGGTCAACCGCGCAGGCCTGGCACGTACCTTCCAGAATATTCGCCTGTTCAAGGAAATGTCGGTGCTGGAAAACCTGCTGGTGGCGCAACACATGTGGGTCAACCGCAGCATGCTCGCCGGTATCCTCAACACCAAGGGTTATCGCAAGGCTGAAAGCGATGCACTGGACCACGCGTTCTACTGGCTGGAAGTGGTGGACCTGGTGGACTGCGCCAACCGTCTGGCCGGTGAGCTGTCCTACGGTCAGCAACGTCGTCTGGAAATCGCCCGGGCCATGTGCACCCGTCCGCAGATCATCTGCCTCGACGAGCCGGCTGCCGGCCTCAACCCTCAGGAAACCGAAGCGCTGAGCGCGATGATCCGGCTGCTGCGCGACGAGCACGATCTGACCGTGGTGCTGATCGAACACGACATGGGCATGGTAATGAGCATTTCCGACCACATCGTGGTGCTGGACCACGGCATCGTCATCGCCGAGGGTGGACCCGATGCGATTCGTAACGATCCGAAAGTGATTGCGGCCTACCTGGGCGCCGATGAAGAGGAAGTGGTGCTATGAGCCAACCCATCCTCGAACTCAAGGAACTGGATGTGTTCTACGGGCCGATCCAGGCCCTGAAAGGTGTCTCGCTGCACATCAACGAAGGGGAAACCGTCAGCCTGATCGGCTCCAACGGTGCCGGCAAGTCGACCCTGCTGATGTCGATCTTCGGCCAGCCAAGGGCAGCGGACGGGCAGATCCTCTATCAGGGTGTGGACATCACTCACAAGTCGTCGCACTACATTGCTTCCAACGGCATCGCGCAATCGCCGGAAGGGCGGCGGGTGTTCCCCGACATGACCGTCGAGGAAAACCTGCTGATGGGTACCATCCCTATCGGCGACAAGTACGCCAAGGAAGACATGCAGCGCATGTTCGAGTTGTTTCCGCGGCTCGAAGAACGGCGTACCCAGCGTGCGATGACCATGTCCGGCGGCGAGCAGCAAATGCTCGCCATCGCCCGTGCCCTGATGAGCCGACCCAAGTTGCTGCTGCTTGACGAGCCCAGCCTGGGCCTGGCGCCAATCGTGGTGAAGCAGATCTTCGCGACCCTGCGGGAACTGGCCAAGACTGGCATGACCATCTTCCTGGTGGAGCAGAACGCCAACCACGCCCTGCGGCTGTCTGACCGGGCGTATGTGATGGTTAACGGCGAAATCCGCATGACGGGCACTGGCAAGGAACTGTTGGTCAACGAGGATGTGCGTAGCGCTTATCTCGGCGGGCATTGAGTTTTTGTTGTTATGCACAAGCCCCGGCATGCAATCGCCGGGGCTTTTTTACATCTCCCAAACACCGCAATCCCCTGTAGGAGCGAGCCTGCTCGCGAAGATCCCCAGGACAACGCGTTTATCCAGAGTGCTCGCGTTTTCGTTGACGCCCATCGCGAGCAGGCTCGCTCCTACAGGGGTTGTGGTATGCCCGATGGAAATTGTGGAAAACATTATTCCAAAGCTCCCAAAGCGCGACATAAAGCCGCTGCAAATACCTGTTTTGTCACGGTTTTGACTTGTCCCCGTTTGCTGTGGAACCGGCTGTGAATAACGTGGGAGTAGCTGGCTGGAGGCCTTTTAAACCGCGGCTTGCAGAGGTGTGGTTGTTTTTTGATCAGCTGTTTTTGCTCAGCTTTCAAGTCGCTTTGTCAACCTTTTTGTTCGGGGTGAAAATGCATGGAATTGACGTGTGCAAGCCTGTGGATAAGTCTGTGATTAAACTCTGGAAAGAGTCGGCTGAAGGCCGTGGTTACTGGCTTGGCGCCATCGCCGGTTTGACCCGTCAGTCATGAAAATGGCCAAGGGCTGCACGGCAGGTGGTTGAGGGTCAAGCAAAAAAGTTTCAAAACTTCGCGCAAAGCCTTGTGGATAGCGGCTTGCAGCTTTTCCACTTGCCCCCAAAGACTGTGGACCGGCCTGTGGATAACGTGCGCGCACATGGCTGTAGGCCAAGCGGGTCAAGGGCTTGCCGGGATTGAGCGTTTTTTGAACAGTTTGAGCGGTGGTTGCCGCTGTGAACAAGGCCGGGCATGCTGCCTGCTGAATTTCTATTTCAATGGCTGGCGATCAGCCGATGCAAGGAGAACACGATGTCCGACACCCTGTTTATTACCGGCGCGACGTCCGGTTTTGGTGAAGCCTGTGCCCGTCGTTTTGCCGAGGCCGGCTGGAAACTGGTGCTGACTGGCCGTCGTGAAGAGCGCCTCAATGCACTGTGCGCCGAGTTGTCGAAGCAGACCGAGGTCCATGGTCTGGTGCTCGATGTGCGTGATCGCAAGGCCATGGAGGAAGCGATCGGCAATCTGCCGCCGTCCTTTGCCAAGCTACGCGGACTTATCAACAACGCCGGCCTGGCGTTGGGTGCCGACCCGGCACCGAAATGTGATCTGGACGATTGGGACACCATGGTCGATACCAACGTCAAAGGCCTGATGTACAGCACCCGCCTGCTGTTGCCACGCCTGATCGCCCACGGTCGTGGCGCCGGTATCGTCAACCTGGGCTCCATTGCCGGCAATTATCCCTACCCGGGCAGCCACGTGTATGGCGCGACCAAGGCGTTCGTCAAACAGTTCTCCCTGAGCCTGCGCTGCGACCTGCAAGGCACGGGCGTACGGGTCAGCAACATCGAGCCGGGCCTGTGCGAAAGCGAGTTCTCGCTGGTGCGCTTTGCCGGTGACCAGGAGCGCTACAACGCGACCTACGCCGGTGCCGAGCCGATTCAGCCGCAGGACATCGCCGACACCATCTTCTGGGTGCTCAACGCTCCGGCGCACATCAACATCAACAGCCTGGAACTGATGCCGGTCAGCCAGACCTGGGCCGGGTTTGCCATCGATCGAAAGTCTTAAGTCCCAGTGATGGCTATCGCGAGCAAGCTCGCTCCCACAAAGGATCTGCGAACACCGAGAACCGATGTGGAAGCGAGCCTGCTCGCGAAGGGGACGGACCAGACACGCTGGACTTCAGCTAGACTCCTCTTCCAATAATCTCGCCGCATCCTGCGGTCTAGAGGTGTTCGAGGAGAACAAGTGCGCAATCGAGAAGAGCAGCTACTGCTCAAACAATCGACGTTCCTGATGCTCCTGGTGACATTCGCCGGAATCATTACCGGTTTTGTTTCAGGTTCCCAATCGATCCTGTTCGATGGTTTCTTTTCGTTGATCGCCGCCTTCATCAAGGTGTTGATGCTGCTCACCGCCCGGCTGATCGCCAAGGAAAGCAATCAGCGCTTCCAGTTCGGCTCCTGGCACCTGGAACCCATGGTGCTGGTGATCGAAGGCTGTTTCATCTTCCTGGTGGCCGTTTACGCGTTTCTCAACGGTGTGTTCGGCATCATCAATGGAGGCCGCGAGGTCGAGCTCGGTCTGGTGATCCTCTACGCGGCGGTGTTCACCGTCGTTGAGCTGATTTACTTCTTCTACGTCCGCCATCGCAATCGCACGCTCAACTCATCGCTGATCCAGTTCGACAACATCAGTTGGCTGGTGGACGCGATGCTGTCGGCGGGACTGCTGGTGAGTTTCCTTATCGCACTGCTGCTCAAAACGCAGGGATTCGACAAGTGGGCGGTGTATGTCGACCCGATGATCCTGATTCTGCTGGCCTTGGGCATGCTTCCCCCAGCCTTCAAAATCCTCGCTCCGGCCTTACGCGATGTGCTGGGGATCGTCCCGGATCAACTGGACGACAAGGTGCGTCAAGTGATGGAGGTGGCCAAGGTCGAGCATGGTTTCGACGACTACATTTCCTACGTGCAGAAACACGGGCGGGCCTGTTTTATCGAGATTCACATCGTGTTGCCGAAGGATTACTGGCTGGACGGTGTGGGACAACTGGACAGTTTGCGCGAGGAAATATCCACAAACCTCGGTGAGCCGGACGCCGCACGCTGGCTGACGATCAGCTTTACTGGGGATCGCAAGTGGATTGAGTGAAGGTCAGGCGAGGTAGTCGGCCAATCCGCGATAACACGTCGCCAGGTGATACGGCGTGGTGGACGGCATGTCGCGTCGGCTGACTTCACCGCGCTCATCACGACATTCATACCAGCCACCGGCATGCAGGCAGCGCTGCTGCAACGCCTGCAATTGATGCAGCACTGCCGCGTCGCTGTTCGGGCGCAGCGTTAGTGCGCGCAGGTACTCGGCCTGAGCCCAGATGCGCTGCGTCGCGTCCCGAGTGCCGCCGTCCGGCCCTAGGTCGAGCATGGCTCGCACGGCACCGGTCTGCTGATCGACACCCAGTTGCTCGGTAAATGCGAAAGCGAGCTCCAGAGCGTCATGCAGTTTCGAGCTGCGCAACAGGTCGGACGATGCCAGCAAGAAGTACCACTCGAACTGGTGGCCTGGCTCGAACCAGTTATCCACAGACCCCAGCGGTTTCTCCATCAACACGCCATGTTGCGTATCGACGAAGCGTGCCTGCATGGCTGTGCATAACTCGACGAGCGCCAGTTGCACGGCAAGGTCTTCACGTACTGACAGGGTGGCGAGAAAGGCTTCGGCCAAGTGCATCAACGGGTTCTGCAGGGGGCCGCTGTCGAGCGATGACCAGTCACGGTCTAGCGTGGCTTCGTACAGGCCGTCGCCTGTGGCAAAGCGTTGCGCGATCACTTCCAGTGAAGCGTTGAGTACCGATTCCACCAGCGGCTCACGGACCTTGGCCCAGTAATGGGCGCAGGCGAACAGGATGAACGCGTGGGTGTAGAGGTCTTTACGCTGATCCAGCGGCGCACCCTGCGGATCGATGCTGTAGAACCAGCCACCGTGCTCGGCGTCGTGGAAGTGTCGCTGCAAGGAACGGAACAATGCGGCGGCACGCTCTTCGGCGCCCGGCACCTGGCCGATCAAGCTGGCAAACAGATACAGCTGCCGCGCACAGGCCATGGCCCGGTAGCGCTGGGCAGGCAACGGTTGATGCCCTGCGTCGAGCGCCTCATAGGGCAACGCCAGGTCGGCATTCCAGCCCGGGCCTTGCCAAAGCGGCACGATGACGTCCAGAAAGTGCTGTTGCACCGAGGCGAACAGGGCGGTCAATTCAGGCTGGGAGGCGGTGCGGAAAACAGGCGGCATGGGCTGGCGTCGTCACGGCAGGGTTGATTGCGCGACATGTTAGCAGAGAGGCTGACGCGACGGATGCGATCCTCGTAGGAGTTGCCGCAGGCTGCGGCAGCTCCTACGGGAAGGGGGTTAGCCCGCCAGCAACCACGCGCCGGTCGCCGCCGAAGCCCCGCCGGCCAGTCGGATCAGTGGTGCCGCTGCTTGCGGCAACACCCGCACCACGGCATAACCCGCCGCGTGCAACGCTGCTGTGGCCGCGACAAAACCAGCGGCATAAGCCCAGGGGCTCGACATGTCCGGCAGTTCCAGCCCATGAGCTACACCGTGGAACAGCGCAAACAACGCTGTCGCCATAACCGCCATCACCAATGGCGGCCGCACCGCCAGCGCAACCGCCAGACCGAGCGCCAACACCGACGCGGCAATCCCGCTTTCCAGCGCCGGCAGGTTCAATCCTTCAAACCCGAGCATTCCTCCCAGCAACATCGTACCGACGAAGGTGCACGGCAGCGCCCAGCGTGCGGCGCCTTGTTGCTGCGCCGCCCACAGGCCGACTGCGAGCATCGCCAGCAAGTGATCAAGCCCGCCAATCGGATGGCCGATGCCGGCGATCAAACCGTTATCGCCATGCCCCGGGTGGGCGAAGGCAATGGCCGGGGTCAGCAAAAGCGTCAGAGCGCCGAGCATGCATTTGAGTGTCATTGATAAGCTTCCTTGTTGATAAGTCGTCATCAGGCAGCGGTCAGCAAACCCTGGCGTTCGATGAAGGCGATGATTTCATCAAGACCCTGGCCGGTTTTTTGATTGCTGAACACAAACGGCTTGCCGTTGCGCATGCGTTTCGTGTCGCTGTCCATCATCGTCAGCGAAGCGCCCACCAACGGTGCGAGGTCGATTTTGTTGATCACCAGCAGGTCGGATTTGCAGATGCCAGGGCCGCCCTTGCGCGGCAGCTTGTCGCCGGCCGAAACGTCGATCACGTAGATGGTCAGGTCGGACAGTTCGGGGCTGAAGGTCGCCGACAGGTTGTCGCCACCGGACTCCACCAGAATCAGGTCCAGGCCCGGAAAGCGGCGGTTCAGTTGATCCACGGCTTCGAGGTTGATCGAGGCGTCTTCGCGGATCGCCGTGTGCGGACAGCCACCGGTTTCCACGCCGATGATGCGTTCCGGCGCGAGGGCTTCGTTGCGCACCAGAAAGTCGGCGTCTTCGCGGGTGTAGATGTCGTTGGTCACGACGGCCAGGTTGTAACGTTCGCGCAGGGCCAGGCACAGGGCCAGGGTCAGGGCGGTTTTACCGGAGCCGACCGGGCCGCCGATGCCGACGCGCAGAGGTTGTGCGTTCATGTGATTCTCCAAGATAAAAGGCCCTAGGAACGGAACAGACGGCTGTACTGGCGCTCGTGGGCCATACACGCCAGGGACAGGCCGAATGCGGCGCTGCCGTAATGATCGGGATCGATTTGAGTCGCGCTCTGTTGCGCTTGTTGAAGCAACGGCAACAGCTCGCTGGTCAGGCGTTGGGCAGCTTGCTGACCCAGCGGCAGGGTTTTCATCAGCACCGCCAATTGGTTTTCCAGCCAGCTCCAGAGCCACGCAGCCAAGGCGTCTTGCGGGCTGATCTGCCAGGCGCGGGCGGCCAACGCCCAGCCCAGAGCCAGATGCGGCTCGGGGCGTTGATCGAGAAAGGCGCGGGCGGGAGCGTCCAGTTCCGGCAAACCGTTGAGCAGTTGCTGCAACGAGTAGCCCATCTGCCGGCTTTCCTGATGCAACTCGCGGGTTTCACGGCTGGCGCGGTGTTGCTCACAGCGTTGCAGCAACTCGTCCCAGTTTTCCTCATGCGCCGCAACGCAATGGGCAAGTAACAACGGCGCCTCGAAGCGCGCCAGGTTCAGTAACAACTGATCGCTGATCCAGCGCCTGGCACTGTCGGGATCGTGCACACGGCCGTTATCGACCGCCATTTCCAGGCCTTGGGAATAGCTGTAGCCGCCAATCGGCAATTGCGGACTGGCCAGGCGCAGCAGGGCCCAGGCCGGATTCATGTGCGCACGCCGAACTGGTGCAGTTTCGGCGCGTAGTTGAAATCTTCATCGCCATGACGCGAATGGTGATGGCCGCCGCCGTAGGCACCGTGCTCCGGCTGGAACGGTGCTTCCATGTTCTCGGCGCGGGCGCCCAGTTGTTCGAGCATGGCCTTGAGCACGTAGTCGTCGAGCAGACGCAACCAGCCATCGCCGACTTGCAGGGCGACATGGCGGTTGCCCAGGTGATAGGCGGCGCGGGTCAGTTCGAACGCGTTGGCGCAGGTGACGTGCAGCAATTGTTCGGGACGGGCGCAAACGCGGACGATACGCCCGTCTTCGGCTTGCAGGCATTCGCCGTCATACAGCGGCGGCTGACCGCGCTCCAGAAACAACCCGACGTCTTCGCCCTCGGCACTGAAACAGCGCAAACGGCTTTTGCTGCGGGCTTCGAACGTGAGGTGCAGTTCGGCGGCCCAGACGGGTTGAGGGTTGATTCTGCGGTGAATCACCAGCATCGGAAGGCTTCCAGCAATGGACAATGCTGAGGCTAGAGCAAGGGGCTTGCCAATCGGGGAGATGTGTAGGAAATGCCTGTCGGAGGTGTAGGGCGAGAGGCGGTGCGACGAAATCGTGGCAGAAGTTGGTGCGTCATTTCTGGTTTGCGCACCAAGTTGAAGCGACACGGTTAATTGTAGGAGCGAGCTTGCTCGCGATAGCAGTGTAACGGTCACATCGAGGGTGAATTGCATGCCCTC
>NZ_JAUHUK010000028.1:0-71127 GCF_030417915.1 Pseudomonas sp. C32
CGATAACGCGGGTGTACCGAATTAACGCAGCGCTCTTGAGTCCATCGCCAGCAAGCCGGCTCCTACGGGTTTTTGGGATTGGGTGGTGAACCCAAAAAAAGGGACTGGAGCGGCACAGGCTCCAGCCCCCATTCATCAGGGATCAACCTGGGCCATCAGCTCGGGAATCGATTCCGGCCGTTTGGCATAGCGCTGCGCCAACACTGCACACACCATCAATTGAATCTGGTGAAACAGCATCAGCGGCAAAATCAACAAGCCAATCGTGCTGCCAGCGAACAACACCTGTGCCATCGGCACGCCGGTCGCCAGGCTTTTCTTCGAACCACAGAAGAGAATGGTGATGCGATCTTCCTGGTTGAAACCGAACGCTTTGCCGAGCACCGTCGACGCCAGCAACACCAGCGCCAGAACGATGCAGCAGACCACCACCAGCCCGACCAGGTCCAGCAACGGAATCTGGTGCCAGATGCCTTCGATCACCGCCTCGCTGAATGCGCCGTAGACCACCAGCAGGATCGAACCCTGATCGACGAATTTCAGCCAGCTCTTGTTACGCGCCACCCAGTTGCCGATCCAGCGCCGCGCGATCTGCCCGGCAATGAACGGCAGCAACAACTGCACGCTGATCTTGAGGATCGCATCAAGGGTCGAACTTCCGTTGCCCTGAACATCCAGCAACAACGTCACGAGTAACGGCGTAAGGAAAATCCCGAACAGGCTGGACGCCGCCGCGCTGCAAATCGCCGCCGGAATATTCCCCCGTGCCAGCGAGGTAAAGGCAATCGCCGATTGCACGGTGGCTGGTAGCGCACAGAGGTACAGCATGCCCATGTACAAATCGTCGCCGATCAGCGGCGACAGCAGCGGCTTGAGCGCCAGGCCCAAAATCGGGAACAACACAAAGGTCAGGCTGAACACCAGCAGGTGCAGGCGCCAATGCCCGGCACCGGCAATGATCGATTCACGGGACAATTTGGCGCCGTGCAGGAAAAACAGCAGGGCAATGGCGATGTTGGTCAGCCAGCCAAACCCGACCGCCACCTGACCGCTGGCAGGCAGCAGGCTGGCAAGAATCACCACGCCGATCAGGGTCAGGGTGAAGTTGTCGGGCAAAAAACGGGGGCGGGTCATGGGTTCGGTCATCCAGGGGTTGCCAGTGCGTGAAAGCGACTCTAACGTGCCTGATCATTACCGACTAACGCCGATGAGCCAGCTGATGCCGCCTAAAGGACATGACAAGAGTGTTCGACGCAGTATTCCCGGGCTGTCCAGCCTGCCGCGACCGCTCTACGGTCGCACCGAATCACTGCCCAATCGCGCCCTGACCCGCCGCCACAGTCATCCGTGGGTGCAGCTGTCCTACGCGATTCAGGGTGTGCTGGAAATACAGACCGGCGTCGGGCGTTTCGTCGCCCCACCGGAGCGTGCGGTATGGATTCCGGCGGGCATGCCGCACCGGGTATTCAGCTCGCCACGTACCGAGATGCGTAGCTTGTACATCGATTGCAGCGTGTCGGCGTGGGCGCCACCGGGGTGTCATGTGCTGGGCGTCAGCGACCTGCTGCGCGAGTTGATCCGCGCTTTCAGCCAGATTCCGGTGGAGTACGATCAGAGCGGGCCGCACGGCCGGTTGGCTCAGGTGATTCTTGACCAGTTGGCTGAAGCGCCGCAGATCGATTTGATGCTGCCCCTGCCCCAGGACAGTCGCTTGCGGCAAATCGCCCAAAGCCTGGAATCACACCCGGAGCAACAAACCACGCTCAGTCACTGGAGCGAGAAATTCGGCGTGACCGAGAAAACCCTCAGCCGCCTGTTCCAGCGCGACACCGGCCTGACGTTCCGCGCCTGGCGTCAGCGCTTGCGTTTACTCGGCGCGCTGACGCCGCTGGAGCAAGGTGAGCGAGTCACCGACGTGGCGCTCGCGTGCGGCTACGATTCGACGTCGGCGTTTATCGCCGCTTTTCGTCAGCAGTTTGGTGAAACGCCCGGAGAGTTCTTCCGTTGAACACGCCAATTCATGATCAGCCCTTCACCACCACCCACGTGAAACACATCGGCATCTGCGCCTCTTGCCGCTCATAGCGGTCATAGCGTTCTTCGCGGTTGGAGTGCGGGTATTCCTTGAAGTGATTGATCTGCAACCCGGCCGCAATGGCCGCGCTGAACAAGTCACCCAAGGTGTGGACGAACCAATAGGAAGTCGCAGCGGGTTGTTCGACCTTGCCTTCGTAGACGATGGGCTGGTGCTGCACGAAAGGCTCTTGGCGAAAGTATGAAGTGACCAGGCGAAAAGGATCGCTCGCCTCAGGGTCGAGCATTTCCAGGAACGGGTGGGTTTCATACACCACCAGCGCACCACCCGGTTTCAGGGTGCGCGCCATATGGTGGAAGAACTCGCCAATGTCCGGCATCCAGTTCAGAACGCCGATGGTGATCAGCGCCACGTCGAAGCGTGCATGCAGTTCAACGGGCAAATGGTGGACGTCGGCCTCGATGAATTGCGGCGCATGAGGTGAGCGCGTTGCCAGTTCCCGCGCCTGCTCGAGAAAAGCGCCGGACTGGTCGACGCCCACCACATGGCGTGCGCCCAACGCAAACAACGACAGGCTTTCGCGGCCGTTGTTGCAGCCCAGTTGCACCACGTCCTTGCCCTCGACACCGACCTGTATCAGCAGCTCCGTCAGGGTCTCATCCAGGCAGGAAAAATCCGTCTGCTCCACTGCGCACAACAAGGGCTGCCAGTCAGGGCTGTCTTTGTGATGGCGAGCGGAGTCATTCCAGGCCTCGCGATTGCTCGCGATGGCGTTTTCTTTTGTCGACATTTCCATTGTCCCTCTATAGGAGCGAGCCTCCCGGTTAGCGAGTTTCGCCGAGAACAAGCCGCTCGGCCAGTACCTTGGCTTGACTCGCCACATCCGTCACCGCAGTGCTTTCCCACCACATGCCGCGTAACGGCGGGCCCATGGCAAACAAACGGCTGGCAGCCTCACCATCGGCGTTCAACACCGCGCCGTCCACCTCGGCAGCAATCCCCAACGCCAACGGCCCCGGCTGAACCAGCCCGCGGGCCAGCAGTTGCCGGGGCAGCGGGCGTGCGACCCGGCGCCAATCGTATTCAATGCCGCTGGAGTTGATCAGCGCTGCACCCGTAACGACACAGGATTGCGCGTCACCGCGACGACGCAGGCGAATGCTCACCTCATGGCCGGTTGAAGGCTCGAGCCCCTTGAACGAAGCGGCATGAATACTCAATCGACCTTCTTTATATAAGCGCGCGACCAATTCGGCGCTCAGCGGTGGAGAGCGATGGTGATGACTTTCCCACCATGGCCGCACATGCCGTACAAACTGTCGCCGCTGCACGTCGCTCGCCTGATGCCACAGACGGCCGATATGCGCGCGCACCGTGTCCAGCGGCGCCTGCCAGTCGATGCCTTGGGCAATGGCGTCCCGGCAGTGCCGACGCAGTTCGCGCATTAGCTGACGCGGGCTTCGGATGCTGTAGTCCTCGGCGAGAAAATCCACCCACGCCGGAGGCTGGCGGCGCACGTGGGGCAGCAGGCCATGGCGGGAAAACACCTCGATCGGCCCACGATGACCGGCCTGCTCCAGTGAAACCACGGCATCGACCATGGTCAGGCCCGAACCGATGATCAACACCGTCGACCGCGGGTCGAGTTGTCGCATCGTAGCGACGTCCCACGGATCGAGTGCGGCGGCGTTGAGGCCACTGGATTCGGTTTGCGGCGTCCGCGCGGCGGGGAACATTCCCGTGGCCAGCACCGCAAAGGCGCCTTGCAAGCGTCGACCATCATTCAAGGTCAGGTGCACGGTCTCGGCATCGGTGCGCAAATCGACTGCTTCGGCCCGAACGTGTTCGACCGTCGAGCCGTTCAACGCACCCACCGCCCGTGCCTCTTGCAGACGCTGCTGCGCGTACAGACCGAAAATCCCCCGGGGCGGGAACAGCTCACTGATGGGCACCGGCTGCTGATCCGACTCCGGCCAGCCGCCCTCGGCAATGTATTGCGTCAACCATTGGGTGAGGTCATCGGCATTGTCCGGATCGACGCTCATCCGCGCCGCGTTGCCATTAAGCGTATGCCCCAGTTCCACGGCACTGTAAGCCTCGCCCCGCCCGAGCTCGGCGCGGGGTTCGATCACCAACACCCGGCGTTTTCCCGGCAGACGCAGCAACTGCACCGCCAGCATCGTGCCGCTGAGGCCACCGCCAACAATCAGGATGTCTGCGTCATTGTTCAAGCTCTGGCTCATCGTGCACTTCCTGTTCAGATCACCACATTTCGCACAAACCGCGCCGCCGCTGCCCCATCGTTGCGATAGCAGTGCGGCTGGTTGCTGGCAAACATGAAAAACTCACCTGCTGCAATATGATTGGCCACTTCGCCGAGCATGACAGTCAGGCAGCCTTCAAACACATAGATCTGCTCGCTCCAGCCGTCAGCGTCCGGTTCCGAAGGGTAAATTTCACCCGGTTGCAGGCACCATTCCCACTGTTCCACTTCCCGGCTGGCGGTGGCCTTGGACAGCAGCACCGCTTTACTGCCGGGGATGGTTCCGGTCCAGGCCAGTTCATTGATGCGGCTGTGGTCGCGGACTTCGGGTGCCTGGATCAAATCGCTGAACGCCACGTCGAGGGCTTCGGCCACGCGGTCGAGTGTGGTCAGGCTGACATTTTTTTCACCCGCCTCGATCGCCACCAGCATGCGACGGCTGACACCGGACTTTTCCGCCAATGCGGTTTGGCTCAAATCGGCCGCATGACGCAGGCGCCGGACATTCTGGCTGACGTGCTGGAGGACCGAAGCCCGCGGGGGAGAATCTTTGTGCACTATATTGCTCACTCGGTGGGGCTGGGCAGTATACTGCGCAACATTCGACGCATTGTGCGTCCCTCTCAAGTAGCGTGCAAGAACATGACGTCGGTGAATTCCCCCCAGGCTTCCTCCCGTTTCATCAGGCTGAGCAAGGCCGAATGCGTGCTGGTGCTGATCACTATGGTCTGGGGCGGCACTTTCCTTCTGGTGCAACATGCGATGACCGTCAGCGGTCCGATGTTTTTCGTCGGCCTGCGCTTTGCCGCCGCAGCGATCATCGTCGCCCTGTTTTCCTGGCTTCACCTGCGCCACCTGACACGGTTCGAACTCAAGGCAGGGTCATTCATTGGCGCGGCGATCATGCTCGGCTACGGTTTGCAGACCGTCGGATTGCAGAGTATTCCCAGCAGCCAGTCGGCGTTCATTACCGCCCTGTACGTGCCCTTCGTGCCGCTGCTGCAATGGCTGGTGCTGGGGCGACGTCCGGGGCTGATGCCCAGCATCGGCATCATGCTGGCCTTTACCGGTTTGATGCTGCTGTCCGGGCCATCCGGGGCTTCTTTCAACTTCAGCCCCGGTGAAATCGCCACGTTGATCAGCGCGGTGGCGATTGCCGCAGAGATCATTCTGATCAGCACCTATGCCGGACAGGTCGATGTGCGTCGAGTGACCGTAGTGCAACTGGCCGTCACTTCGGTGCTGTCGTTCCTGTTGGTAGTGCCGACCAACGAGGCGATTCCTGACTTCTCATGGCTGCTGTTATGCAGCGCACTGGGCCTCGGCGCGGCGAGTGCAGCTATCCAGGTAGCAATGAACTGGGCACAGAAGAGCGTTTCGCCGACCCGCGCAACGCTGATCTACGCCGGTGAGCCGGTGTGGGCCGGCATCGTCGGGCGCATTGCGGGCGAACGGCTGCCGTCAATCGCCTTGCTCGGGGCCGGGTTGATTGTCGCGGCGGTGATTGTCAGTGAGTTGAAGACCAAGGGTAAGGCCGCTGCAGACGTTGGCGAATCGCTGGAGCGCGAACGCAGTCATTAACAAAATCAAAAGATCGCAGCCTTCGGCAGCGCCTACAGAGGGTTCCATACATCTGTAGGCGCTGCCGAAGGCTGCGATCTTTTTTGGCGGACAGGAAACAATGTGAATCAGGGCTTTTCCGTCTACCGTGTAGGATTCTGCGACAGCTTGGCGTTTGGTGATCGGGGAGCTGGCACGTATGATGCTTCACAAACTTCCGCAGATTAGAAGCCTATGTCCCTGATAGTTCTACTGCTTCTGCCTTTCATCGGCAGCTGTTTGGCGGCCGTGCTGCCGCACAATGCGCGTAACGCCGAATCCCTGCTGGCAGGTCTGATCGCCTTGATCGGTACCGTCCAGGTCGCGTTCCTGTACCCGCAGATTGCCGACGGCGGCGTGATTCGCGAAGAATTCTTCTGGCTGCCCAGCCTGGGCTTGAACTTCGTCCTGCGCATGGACGGCTTCGCCTGGCTGTTTTCGATGCTGGTGCTGGGCATCGGCACACTGGTGTCGTTGTACGCCCGCTACTACATGTCGCCGGACGATCCGGTGCCGCGCTTCTTTGCGTTTTTCCTCGCCTTCATGGGCGCCATGCTCGGGCTGGTGATCTCCGGCAACCTGATCCAGATCGTGTTTTTCTGGGAGCTGACCAGCCTCTTCTCGTTCCTGTTGATCGGCTATTGGCACCATCGCGCTGATGCACGGCGCGGTGCCTACATGGCGCTGATGGTCACCGGTGCAGGCGGTTTGTGCTTGCTGGCGGGGGTCATGATCCTCGGCCATGTGGTCGGCAGCTATGACCTGGACAAGGTCCTGGCCGCCGGCGACTTGATTCGTGCCCATGCCCTCTACCCCATTCTGCTACCCCTGATCCTGATCGGCGCCTTGAGCAAAAGTGCGCAATTCCCCTTCCACTTCTGGCTGCCCCACGCGATGGCCGCGCCGACGCCCGTCTCGGCGTATCTGCACTCGGCGACCATGGTCAAGGCCGGGGTGTTTCTACTCGCGCGGCTATGGCCGTCGCTCTCGGGCAGTGAAGAATGGTTCTACATCGTCAGCGGCGCCGGTGCCTGTACGCTGTTGCTCGGCGCGTATTGCGCGATGTTCCAGAACGACCTCAAGGGTCTGCTCGCGTACTCGACCATCAGCCACCTAGGCCTGATTACCCTGCTGCTTGGCCTGAACAGCCCACTGGCCGCCGTCGCGGCGGTGTTCCACATCCTCAACCACGCCACCTTCAAAGCCTCGCTGTTCATGGCGGCCGGCATCATCGACCATGAAAGCGGTACACGTGACATTCGCAGGCTCAGTGGCCTGTACAAGCTGATGCCGTTTACCGCGACCCTGGCCATGGTCGCCAGCGCCTCGATGGCCGGGGTGCCCTTGCTCAACGGCTTCCTGTCGAAAGAAATGTTCTTCGCCGAAACCGTGTTCATCAACGCCACCCGCTGGGTCGAATTGAGCTTGCCGATTGTGGCGACCATCGCCGGCACCTTCAGCGTGGCCTACTCCCTGCGCTTCACCGTGGACGTTTTCTACGGCCCGACCGCGACCGACCTGCCACACACACCCCACGAACCACCGCGCTGGATGCGTGCACCGGTTGAGCTGCTGGTGTTGACGTGCCTGATCGTCGGGATTTTTCCGGCACAAGTGGTCGGTCCGTTGCTCGCTGCCGCCGCGCAACCGGTGGTCGGCGGCACGCTGCCGGAGTACAGCCTGGCCATCTGGCACGGCTTGAACGCTCCGATGATCATGAGTCTGATCGCGCTGGGCTGCGGCACCCTGCTTTATCTGCTGCTGAGCAATCAGCTCAAGCGCGGCCGCTTCAACGGTCCGCCACTGATTGGTCGCATGGACGGCAAGCGCCTGTTCGAACGCAGCCTTGTGGTGATGATGCGCCTGGCCCGTCGCCTGAAGCGGCACTTGGGCACCCATCGCCTGCAGGCCCAGTTGTTTTTGGTCGTGCTTGCGGCGGTGCTGGCCGGGCTCATCCCGATGCTGCACAGCAGCCTGGTTTGGGGCGACCGACCGAAAATCCCGGGTTCGATCGTCTTCGTCACGCTGTGGTTGCTGGCAATCGTCTGTGCGCTGGGCGCAGCGTACCAGGCCAAGTATCACCGGCTTGCGGCCCTGACCATGGTCAGCGTCTGCGGCCTGATGACCTGCGTCACCTTCGTGTGGTTCTCGGCGCCGGACCTGGCGCTGACGCAACTGGCGGTCGAAGTGGTGACCACCGTGTTGATCTTGCTGGGCTTGCGCTGGTTGCCGCGACGAATTGAAGAAGTTTCGCCGCTACCCGGCAGCCTGCGTCGCGCCCGTGTGCGGCGCATCCGCGACTTGCTTCTGTCGACGGCCGTCGGCGTGGGCATGGCACTGCTGTCCTATGCAATGCTGACGCGCCAGACGCCCAACGATATTTCTTCGTTCTACTTGAGTCGCGCC
Source organism: Pseudomonas sp. C32 (assembly GCF_030417915.1). NCBI lineage: Bacteria > Pseudomonadati > Pseudomonadota > Gammaproteobacteria > Pseudomonadales > Pseudomonadaceae > Pseudomonas > Pseudomonas sp. C32. Next base: position 8,304 of record NZ_JAUHUK010000028.1, read on the forward strand.
CTCCCCGAGGGTGGCGGCAGCAACGTGGTCAACGTGATGCTGGTGGATTTCCGTGGTTTCGACACCCTCGGCGAAATCACCGTACTGGTCGCCGTGGCCCTGACCGTGTTCGCCCTGCTGCGCCGCTTCCGCCCACCGAAAGAAAGCCTCCAGTTACCGGCCCAACAACGCTTGCTCGCCCCGGACGTGGTCACCGACCTGGTCAACCCGCGCCACGCCAGCGACACCGCGCTCGGCTTCATGATGGTGCCTGCGGTGCTGGTGCGCCTGCTGTTGCCGGTTGCACTGGTGGTGTCGTTCTACCTGTTCATGCGCGGACACAATCAGCCAGGTGGCGGTTTTGTCGCCGGGCTGGTGATGTCGGTCGCGTTCATCCTGCAATACATGGTCGCCGGTACGCAGTGGGTCGAAGCGCAAATGAGCCTGCGCCCGCTGCGCTGGATGGGCACGGGACTGTTGATTGCCACGGCCACAGGCCTGGGGGCGATGGTCGTCGGCTATCCGTTCCTGACCACTCATACCTGGCATTTCGATCTGCCGCTGCTGGGTGACATTCACCTCGCCAGCGCGCTGTTCTTCGACATCGGCGTGTACGGCGTGGTGGTCGGCTCGACCCTGTTGATCCTCACCGCCCTCGCCCACCAATCGGTCCGTGGACACAAAACCGCTGCCCAGCCTAAATCCGTTGCCGCCAAGGGAGCCGCCTGATGGAAGAAGTCATCGCAATCGCCATCGGCGTACTGGCCGCCTCCGGCGTCTGGCTGATCCTGCGGCCACGGACATTCCAGGTGGTCATGGGCCTGTGCCTGCTGTCGTATGGCGTCAATCTGTTCATCTTCAGCATGGGCAGCCTGTTCATCGGCAAAGAGCCGATCATCAAGGACGGCGTGCCCCAGGACCTGTTGCACTACACCGACCCGTTGCCGCAAGCGCTGGTGCTGACCGCCATCGTCATCAGCTTCGCCATGACCGCGCTGTTCCTGGTGGTGCTGCTGGCATCCCGTGGCCTGACCGGCACCGACCATGTGGATGGCCGGGAGCCTAAGGAATGATGGCGATGAACCACCTGATCGTCGCACCGATCCTGCTGCCCCTGCTGACGGCCGCGATCATGCTGATGCTCGGCGAAAAGCACCGACCGCTGAAGGCCAAAATCAACCTGCTCTCCAGCCTGATCGGGCTGGGCATTGCCGTGGCGCTGCTGCAGTGGACGCAAACCACAGACGTGCCGGGGTCCATTGGCGTTTACCTGCCGAGTAACTGGCAGGTGCCCTTTGGCCTGGTGTTGGTGGTTGATCGCCTGTCGGCATTGATGTTGGTGCTGACCGGCATCATTGGTGTCAGCGCGCTGCTGTTCGCCATGGCACGCTGGGACAGTGCCGGTTCGAGTTTCCACGCGCTGTTCCAGATCCAGCTGATGGGTTTGTACGGGGCCTTCCTCACAGCGGACCTGTTCAACCTGTTCGTGTTTTTTGAAGTCCTGCTGGCCGCGTCCTACGGCCTGATGCTGCACGGCTCGGGCCGGGCACGGGTGTCGTCGGGGTTGCATTACATCACGATCAACCTGTTGGCCTCGTCGCTGTTCCTGATTGGCGCGGCGCTGATCTACGGCGTCACCGGCACGCTGAACATGGCCGATCTGGCGCAGAAAATCCCGTTGGTGGCGCAAGCCGATCGCGGGCTTTTGCATGCCGGCGCGGGGATTCTGGCGGTGGCATTCCTGGCCAAGGCCGGGATGTGGCCGCTGAATTTCTGGCTGGTACCGGCCTACTCCTCAGCGAGCGCGCCAGTCGCGGCGATGTTCGCGATCATGACCAAGGTGGGCGTCTACACCTTGCTGCGTTTGTGGACGCTGTTGTTCTCCGCCCAGGCCGGCGCGTCGGCGTTTTATGGCGGCGACTGGTTGATTTACGGCGGCATGGCGACCATCGTCTGTGCGGCCATCGCGACACTCGCCACCCAACGCCTGGAGCGCATGGCCAGCTTGAGCATTCTGGTATCGGCGGGGATTCTGTTGTCGGCCATCGGTTTCGCCCAACCGAACCTCGTAGGATCGGCGCTGTTCTACCTGGTCAGCTCGACGCTGGCGTTGAGCGCCTTGTTCATGCTGGCCGAACTGATCGAGCGCTCGCGGTCGGCCAATGAACTGCTGCTGGAAGACGAAACGGAACTGCTGCCGCGTCCTCTGGAATCCCTGCATCCGCCCAAAGGCATCAACCTTGATGACGAGCAGAAAGCCGTGGTCGGCCAGGTGATTCCCTGGACCATGGCCTTTCTCGGTCTGAGCTTCATCGCCTGCGCCTTGCTGATCATCGGCATGCCACCGCTCTCGGGGTTTATCGGCAAACTCGGCCTGCTCAACGCCCTGCTTAATCCACAAGGCCTGGGCCATAGCGGGGTGATCTCGAACGCTGCCTGGGGGCTGCTGGTGCTGTTGATCCTGTCGGGGCTGGCCTCGCTCGTCACCTTCTCGCGCCTGGGCATCCAGCGCTTCTGGACGCCAGCAGAGCGACCATCGCCCGTGTTGCGACGCCTCGAGTGCATTCCCATCTTCGCCCTGTTGGGCTTGAGCATCCTGCTGACCTTCAAGGCCGAACCGCTGCTGCGCTACACCCAGGCAGCCGCCGACGCCTTGAACAACCCGCAGCAATACGTCACGGCGGTGCTCGAAACCCGTGTCGTGCCGAACCCGCAAGACAAGGCTGGCGCGCAGGAGGTGCAACCGTGAAGCGTCTGTTTCCTGCGCCGTGGTTATCGCTGGCATTGTGGTTGTTGTGGTTGCTGCTGAATCTGTCGATGACACCCGGCAATCTGCTGCTGGGTGGAGTGCTGGCTTTCTGCGCACCGCTGATGATGCGCAGATTGCGCCCCTTGCCGGTACGCATTCGCCGCCCCGGCGTCATCCTGCGTTTAATCCTGATCGTCGGTCGTGACGTACTGGTATCCAATTTCGCGGTGGCCTGGGGCGTGCTTAACGCGGGCCGCCGTCCGCCCCGCTCCCGCTTCATCAAAGTGCCGCTGGACCTGCGCGACGCCAACGGCCTCGCGGCATTGTCGATGATCACCACCGTGGTCCCGGGCACGGTCTGGTCTGAGCTGGCGCTGGACCGCAGCGTCCTGCTCTTGCACGTGTTCGATCTGGACGACGAGGCGCGGTTCATCCAGCACTTCAAGACGACCTACGAACGTCCGTTGATGGAGATCTTCGAATGAGCCCATTACTGTCGAACGCGATCCTGCTGAGCCTGTTCCTGCTTTCTCTGGCGATGATCCTGACCCTGGTCCGGTTGTTCAAGGGGCCTTCGGCCCAGGACCGGGTACTCGCACTGGATTATCTGTACATCGTCGCGATGCTGATGATGCTGGCGCTGGGCATTCGTTATGCCAGCGACACGTACTTCGAGGCGGCGCTGCTGATTGCGCTGTTCGGCTTCGTTGGCTCGTTTGCTCTGGCGAAATTCCTGCTGCGTGGCGAGGTCATCGAATGAACATGGAACTGTCGTTGTGGGTAGAAATCCCAGTGGCGATCCTGCTGGTCTTAAGCGGTCTCTTCGCGCTGATCGGCGCCATCGGCCTGGTGCGCATGAAGGACTACTTCCAGCGCATGCACCCACCGGCGCTGGCTTCGACATTGGGCGCCTGGTCCGTGGCATTGGCGTCGATCATTTATTTTTCGGCGCTCAAGTCCGGGCCGGTGTTGCACGCCTGGCTGATCCCGATCCTGTTGTCGGTCACCGTGCCGGTAACCACGTTGTTGCTGGCGCGGGCTGCGTTGTTCCGCAAACGCATGGCCGGGGATGACGTGCCGGCCGAAGTGAGCAGTCGGCGGACGGAAAACGGCGGCTAGTTGAGGATTTGTGTTGCCGCGATGCGGCCAGCCCGGCCACTAAACAGTCAGCACCAGGCCACCGCCAGCAACCCCGCGCCCAGCACCACACACAGCGGCGAGTAAACCCAGCTATCGAGCTGGGCAAACTTCGAGCCCTTGATCTCTTTGAAAAAACCCACCAGTTCCGAATCACCGATGGCCCTGGCGAACAGCATCACCGCAATCGCACTGATCAACCATTGCAGTGCCGGGTGCTGTACCTGCGGCAACCACCAGCCAACGCGCAAACACACGACAATCGCAATCAACAGCAGACACGCCGCGACACCCAGCGTGATCCAGCCTCGCGGCTTAAAGGCCGGCCGTAAGCGCATCCCGCCCTCCACCGGTACTTGCGGCACCGCAGCCACTGCCGCCCACTCGCCTCCCATCGCCCAATACACATGCATCAGGCTGATCGTGGCAAACATCGTCACCAGCCATTGTGCCAATACCAAGGTCATTTTCAGGCTTCCTTGAAAAGGGTCTGAACAAACATCCTAGTCGGCATTTGGTGAAGCGCACGACCGATTGGCGGTGACGTCGTTTGGGCTGACCATTGGTTGTGCGATGTCACCGCCCCCACATCCGGACGCTGAATCACTTCATCCCGGCCGCGACCTTGTCCGCCACATCCTTGGGCAGCCACGCTTGCCAGACCTCCGGATATTTGTTCATGAATGCTTCCGCAGCCTGACGCGGTGGTGTGTGTTTTTCACTCATCTCGGCCAGCGCCTTGTTCAACGGATCAATTGGAAAATCGACTTTGCTGAAGAACTCGGCAATCTGCGGATACTGCTTCTGGAATGGTGTGGACACGCCGATGGACAACTTCGAGGCCAGCGAACGGGTTGGCAGGGGATTGGGATTGTCGGCGTCGGTCAGGGTCTTCCAGGCTTCGGCGTCGAACGGTGGTTCTTCCAGCTGGATCAACTTGAAACGACCGAGCAACGGTGTGGGTGACCAATAGTAGAACAACACCGGTTTCCCACGGCGGATTGACGAAGTGATCTCAGCGTCCAGCGCCGCGCCGGAACCACTGCGGAAGTTCACGTAGCTGTCGTCCAGCTTGTAGGCCTTGAGCTTCTGCTTGTTGACCACTTCCGAAGTCCAGCCGATGGGGCTGTTGAGGAAGCGTCCTTTGTTAGGCGCCTCCGGGTCTTTGAACACGTCCTTGTAGCGCGGCAGGTCGCTGACACTGCGCAGGTCCGGCGCCATTGGCTTGATGCCCTTGGCCGGGTCACCCTTGATCACATACTCCGGCACCCACCAGCCTTCGGTAGCGCCCTTGACCGTGTCGCCAAGACTCACGACTTTACCTTCGGCCTCCGCCTTGACCCAGACCGGACTGCGACCGGCCCACTCTTCGCCGATGACCTGAATGTCATTGTTCGCCAGCGCGGTTTCCAGGGTAATGGTGGTGCCCGGCAAGGTGTCTGTGGGCAGGCCGTAGCCCTTCTCGACGATGATGCGCAAGACATCGGTAATCAGGCTGCCGCTTTCCCAGTTCAGGTCGGCGAAGTGAATCGGCGCCTGGGCGGCGAACACCTGGACGGGAGCCGCCAACAACCCGAAAGTGGCGGCGACCGCGGTCAGCAACCGTCGAAATCCGTTCATGCTTTTGCACCTCGTGCTGTTCACAGCAATAGCAGGATGGCCTGGCAGAAGACCGCGAAGCCTCTGAATATTCAGTCATCTGACTGTAGTAGAGGTTCCTGCTTTCGAGGGGCATGGATCAATTTTCGGAAGTTTCCTGCAACCGGGCCAGCTCTCTTCTGACCATGCTGGCGTATTCCGCCGGCTGCAACTGGTAAAGCTGTGACGCTACCCAATTCAGCCACGCGCCCTGCAGAACAGCCTTCTGTTCAAACAATTGCTGCGCCTGGGCTTGGGCACTGGTCGAGTTCTGCTCGTGGAAGTCGGCGCGGTTCAGGGTCATTACTCGCTGGCCTTGAACGTCACCAGCTCGCCCTTGCGCCATTTGGCTGCCTTGGCCGTCACCGCTTTCAGGGTTTTGGTCAGGCCTTCCTGCAATTGCTCGTGGGCGGCAAATATCGTCACCACGCTGTGCCCTTCCTTGAACAGAATGGCCTGTCCGTCGGCCGTCGTGACGAAGGCGTAATCGCCCAGGCCGTAGACCGTCAGTTTGATGTCGCGGAACTTGATGTCCAGCTTGCCGCCTTCACGGCTGGGCAATACGGACGCGCTGAAATGGTCGCCGACCTTGAGTTTGAGTCCAGGTTTGTCGTCCACCACCAGGGCTGATTCGGTGTCGAGTTCGGCAATGTAAATGCCTTCAGCGTTCTGTTCGGTGATGTAAACGAAACGTGACTGAAACAGCTTGACCAGCTTTGCGCGCAAATCACCCAACACGAACAAAGCATGCATATCGAGATTACTTACTGCCAAGGAAACATCCCCACATTTGAAAAGAATGCCGCACGCAGGAAAAGCGCACGGCCAAAAATAGCGGCAATGCCGAAGGTGAAACCAGATAACCCGGGTTGAAGTCCTGAATGAGCAGTGCACTCATTCATCACGAAGCGTCAGAAGAATACTGGAACGACACTCGAATCGTCCTGCGTAGCGTTCGTCACAGGTTGAAGGAAAACGCCCTTCCTACAGCCAGAAAATTATGGACTATCAACTTCAGGGAAAAAACCGATCAAGAAAAGCAATTTTCCTACATATCGCACGCGAAAAATTGCTTTAGATAAACATCATCCACCCACCAGTGAGGGGGATTCTAGAGCAGCGATGCTCTTCCAGACTACCCATAACGACGTACATACGTCGGTAAACCCATGAAAAGGACTTCATATGTGCACGCTGACACACTTCACCCACACCGTGGCACCCTCCACTGGCACCCCCTCGACGCTGCATTCCGTACTGTTTTCCCTCCATCAGCCAGCGTTTGAACAACCGATCCAGCCCCGCTTTCGGGTGGTTTTGGCGGGTAAAGCCTTCTTCCACATCAAGGAAATTTCCACGGGCTGCGTCAGAGGTTTCCGAGCGAGCCATAACGAAGCCTGCGCCCTCGCCCGCTTTCTTGAATCACGTTAATGCCCCATTCCCGTCAAAAGTGCCGACGCCTGTTTTCGTCTGGCCGACGACTTAACAACCGTCGACAGGCAACTACTGCCATACTGCCCGCCCAATGAAACGCGGCCCAACAGGCCGGGCCGCGTTGAAGACAACAATATATTTTCAAGGGAAGGCTGTTACGTGACGGAATTTGATATCGGCGAGTTTTTTATCCGGGGCGAAGCCAGAGAAATCGACGGCGAGTTCCAGGCGGTCATAGTCATGCGCGCCAAACCACCACTGAAAACCGTGACCTTTCATCAGGTCGAGAAAGATCGCTGGTTCAAGTCCTCGGACGTGGCCGCCATCGCCGCCCAGGAATCGGCCAAGCAATTGAAAGCGGCCGTAGATGCCGGAGCATTGAAAGCCTGAGGCCGCGTTTGCGGTCTATGCTCACTGCTGCGTTTGAACATCGCAATCGAACTCCTGAAGCGCGGTTTCCTCAGATGCAATGAAGCCGCCCTTCATATCCCGACGCGACTGATGACCTGCAAGGAGATGAAAATGGAATCACCGACCCACGAATTGAAAGGCTTGTTCGACCAGCTCGGCCTGGATTCCGGAGCGAAAGCTATCGACGATTTCATTGCCAGCCACCCCCCTCTGCCCGACGACAAAAAACTCATCGATGCCGAGTTCTGGACCCCGCAACAGTCTGCCTTCCTGAAAGAGCAACTGCGTGCAGACGCTGATTGGGCAGGGGTGGTTGATGAATTGAACCTGCGCATGCACCAGTCCCACAAATAGCGAACTCAATGCAGGCTGTCAGGTGCTTCAGTTTTCAATTGCGCCAGCCAGGCAGCCTTGCATTCCTCAGCTTCAGTGCGGCTGGAGAATGCTGTGCCGCAGCGTTCGCCGTTGAGCAACACGACCCAGCAAACACTGCGCCCCAATGCACGCAGCGTGGCGGGCACACCGCTGCCGATCATGACCGCGACATCAACTTTGCTTTGCATGCTGACCTCTCAACTTAATTAGCAGCCTAACTAGTAGGTATGTTAATTAGTTTCCAGGCGAGGAAACAGCGATCACGCTGCACAGCTTTGTTGCTTACCCCGTAACAATCCCCTACCGATTCTAAGGCCGTGGATTCTCCGGCTTGTAACCGCCTCGGAACACGCCGCAATCTGGCCGATGGTGTGGCTTTCTCGGTCCGGCAGTTGGCGGACAAACTGCAATCGCAGCTCGCGGCGGTGGCACAGATCGTCAGCAATGCCGAGGTGTTGATCACCAGCTCGGGGAATCAAAGACAGCAGAACGCAAAGATCGCAGCCTTCGCCAGCGTCTACCACAATCTGGTAGCGCTGCCGAAGGCTGCGATCTTTTCCAGGCAGTCAACTTTGCATTGACTGCCCGTAGAATCAAGCCTGACGCTGGTGCTTGTCGATCTGCTCGTGACGTTCTTGAGCTTCGATGCAGTACTTGGTGGTCGGGCTGATCAGCAAGCGTTTCAGGCCAATCGCCTCACCGCTGTCATCGCACCAGCCAAAACTGTCTTCCTTGATGCGTTCCAGCGCTTGTTCCAACTGAGGCAGCATGCGCTGATCACGATCGATCGCGTTCACCAGCCAGGTGCGCTCTTCTTCAACGGAAGCCGCGTCAGCCGGATCGGCCGGAGTATCCAGGCTCTCGATGGCGATGCGGTTCTGTTCGATGCGCTCATGGGTTTCGACTTTCATGTTCTGCAACAGCTCAGAGAAAAAAGCATGTTGCTCGGCATTCATGTAGTCATCCGCCGGCATGGCCAGCAACTTGTCCTTTGTCATTGATATCTCTATAAAAAAACGTGCATTAAGGCGAATAAGGGAGCGTTCCGGCAGACCGGGTCAGGCCAGCGCAAAGGCGCCGTTTGTTCAAAGCGCCACCCGGCACTCAATTTACGAGGGGCGGCAGTCTACGGCCGACTTGAGGCATCAGCAACCGAAAAGACAGTGAATTTGTCCGACAAAGACCTGAAATTGCTCTGCGGCAGGCTTTTTGGCGTTAATCGGAGTGCGTTTATAGCAAGAAATTCAACCGAGCGGCTGTATATAGAGGACAAACGGCTGGATTTGCACCTCCCGCATCCTCAGCTAAGGTTGTCCCTCCCGAAATGGCCATATAAAGGATAGGACCATGAAACTGATCGGCATGCTGGATTCACCCTACGTGCGGCGCGTCGCTATCTCTGCCAAACGTCTCGGTATTGCGCTGGAGCATGATTCGGTTTCGGTGTTCCGCCACTTTGAGCAATTCCAGCAGATCAACCCGGTAGTCAAAGCGCCGACGCTGGTGCTGGACGATGGCGAAGTGTTGATGGATTCCACGTTGATCATCGATTACCTGGAAACGTTGGCCGGTCCCGCCAACAGTTTGATGCCCGGCGAACCGACCCGCCGTCTGCGCTCGCTGCGCCTGATCGGCCTGGCCTTGGCTGCCAGCGAAAAATCCGTACAGCTTTATTACGAACGTAACCTGCGACCTGCGGACATTCAATATGAGCCGTGGGTGGAGCGGGTCGAAGGGCAATTGACAGCGGCCTATTCGGCACTGGAACGAGAGTTGGAAAAGCACCCGCTGAACACTGACGGTTCGATTGAACAGGACGGCATCACACTGGCGGTGGCCTGGAGCTTCACCAATCTGGTGGTGCCGGATCAGGTGGATGCGGCACAGTCCCCCCACATCGCAGCGTTCACGAAGTATGCCGAGGGGCTGGAAGTGTTTATTGATACACCGATTGAGTAGCGTCGGATCTACCGTCTTCGCGAGCAGACTCGCTCCCACAGGGGATTGCGGTGTCCTGTAGGAGCGAGCCTGCTCGCGAAAAATAGCCGCCTCACCCGAAGGTTGAAGCGCCAGCCAATCAATGCACAAACAACGCGATCAGAATGATGATCGGGATCGGTACACCGAGAAAGAACAGCAGTAATGAACGCATGATAATTCTCCTGGATTTAGCGAACAGGTAGGGGGGTCACGTAAGTGTCGGTTTCCAGATACACCACGGCATCCCGGCGACGGCCGCCGAAAATCGCGGCAAGGCTGGCGAAGAACGCGCCGGCCAGCAGGGCAACGAACATCCACAGCGTGCTCAAGGCTGCAACTTTGGCGGCCGTGTCTGCCGCCTGTTGCGCCGCAAGTTTGGCGTCGGCCAAGGCTTTCTGCGTGCGGGCATAGACTTCATCCACGCGACGTTCCGCATCCGCTTGGGTCAGGTTGGTCCGTTGCGCCACCAGTTGTCCGAGGTAGGTACGGTCCTCAACGGCCAGTTGCCCGCCATTGTCCAGCGAGCGCACGAAAATGCGGGTGACGGTGCCATGTACGGCATCATCGCTGACGGCAACAGGACGATCATCGCGAAACAGGCTGTCGATGAAGTAACCGTACTGATCGCTGTCGGTGTTGCCGGCCGCCGAACTCGTGGCTTGAGTCACGGCATTGGCAGCGCCTCCGGCCACCTGCGCCCCGGCCTGCACACCGCCGCTGACGATACTGCTCACCGAACCGGCCACCAGCGTCGCGGTCACCAGGGTTGCCACGCACCAGGCGAGAAAACCATGGGCCGTGTCGCGGAAATACACTTCATCGCCGTGCAGGTATGCCCACTTCACCCGTAGACGTCCGGCGATGTAACCGCCCAACCCGGATGCAATGATTTGGGTGAACGCCAGCCAGACAATCGTCGAAATGCCCAGGCTTTTGGCGCTCATGCCTTCATGCGCCCAAGGCGAAACTGCCGAAAACCCCAAACCGAAACCGAGCAGTATCAAAATCAGCGATAACGCTGCCGCCGACGCAGCCCCGGCAAATACCGCCCCCCAGGACACGCCCGAGAGCGTGCTCGACTCTTCCAGGGCAGGATAGAAACCATCAGAGGATCTATTCATTGTTGTATCGCTCCAGGCAGAAAATGGGTAGTACACCTCTCGAGTGATTGCAGTCACCGTGCCAGTCTCGGACTTTGAATAAATCGCTATATTTCAGTCATTTATAAAAAATGAACTTCGTGCGCTCATGCAATATGCAACGAGTCGCACAAGCAGCGGGTTTTCTGCATTGATCGCCCTCCTCGCGGCTCATGAACTTTTATTTAGAAAACCTGCGGGCATTTCTTGGCAAAATGCTGCACAACGTTGTGAACATTTAAATCAGGCCAGCCCATGACCCGCATCTTGACCATCGAAGACGACGCCGTGACCGCCCGGGAAATCGTCGCCGAACTGAGCAACCACGGCCTGGATGTCGACTGGGTCGACAATGGCCGCGAAGGCCTGGAGCGTGCGGTCAGCGGCAACTATGACCTGATCACCCTCGATCGCATGTTGCCCGAGCTCGATGGCCTGGCGATCGTCACTACGCTGCGGACCATGGGCGTGGAGACGCCGATCCTGATGATCAGCGCCCTTTCCGACGTCGATGAGCGCGTGCGCGGCTTGCGTGCCGGTGGCGACGATTACCTGACCAAACCCTTTGCCACCGATGAAATGGCCGCTCGGGTTGAAGTCCTGCTGCGTCGGCAAAACACCGTGACCGCCCAGGCCACCACTTTGCGTGTGGCCGACCTGGAACTGAACCTGATCAGCCACGAAGCCAGCCGCGACGGCCAACTGCTGACGCTGTTGCCCACCGAATACAAATTGCTGGAATTCCTGATGCGCAACTCCGGGCAGATCCTCTCGCGCATGATGATTTTCGAAGAGGTCTGGGGCTATCACTTCGACCCCGGCACCAACCTGATCGATGTCCACATCGGCCGTCTGCGCAAGAAGATCGACCCACCTGGCAATGTCCCACTGATTCGGACTGTGCGAGGCTCGGGTTATGTCATTGCCGAACCCGTCTAAAGGCTGGCGTTCATCCAGCAGCCGTTTGCTGGCGCTCTACAGCTCGCTGTTCGTGATCTGGAGCGGCATTCTCATGGGGGTCATGTACTACGAGGTGTCCGCTTACCTGGACAAACTGGCCAAGCACTCATTGATGCAACGCCAGCACCTGTTTTCGCATTTTTCCGGTGAACAACTGGAAGACGTCCTTTCCGTCAGCATGACCTTCGACATTCGCGGTATCGACGCCTATGGCCTGTTCGATGCCCGGCAACGCTACCTCCACGGCGCGCTGCGTCACATCCCGAAAGGCCTGCCGCTGGACGGCAAGATCCACATGCTCGGCGACTGCGCCGATTCCGACGACCCGACCCTGCCCGCCGCCAGCTGCGACGCCGTGGCGACCCAGACCCGGGATGGCCGTTGGCTGATATTGATGCGCGACAACGGCTCGCTGTTTGCCGTAACCCGGATCATCCTGCACGCGTTGCTTTGGGGCATGACCCTGACCATTGTGCCGGGCATCATCGGCTGGCATGTGCTGCGGCGGCGTCCGTTGCGGCGCATCCGCGGGATTCAGGCCAGCGCCGAAGCCATCGTCGCCGGCGATCTGACCCGACGCCTGCCGCTGTCGGATCGTCGCGATGAACTGGACATGCTCGCCGCCATCGTCAACGCCATGCTCGAACGCATCGAGCATCTGATGCATGAGGTCAAGGGCGTGTGCGACAACATCGCCCATGACTTGCGCACACCGCTGACCCGCCTGCGCGCTCAGCTCTATCGTATGCAGCAACAGGCGGGCGAAGGTTCATCGCAAGCGGCGCAACTGGACCTGGTGCTCGCCGAAGCCGATACGCTGATGGCGCGTTTTCGCGGATTGCTGCGGATTTCCGAACTGGAGGATCGCCAGCGTCGGTCCGGGTTCGTTGATCTGGAACCGGTGCCGTTACTGCAAGAGTTGCATGAGTTCTATCTGCCCCTGGCGGAAGACGACGATCTGGTTTTTCAACTGCACGTGCCGGCGTCTTTGCCATCGCTGCATGGCGACCGGGCATTGCTGTTCGAGGCGCTGGCGAATCTGTTGAGCAACTCGATCAAATTCACTCCGCCGGGTGGCACGGTGATTTTGCGTGGGGTCAATGAGGGTGGGCATACGCGAATCGAAGTCCTCGATTCCGGCCCGGGTATTCCCGAGGCGGAACGCGAAGCTGTGTTCCAGCGGTTTTATCGTGCCGAGGCCGGTAATCAGAAAAGCGGCTTCGGTCTTGGCCTGTCGATCGTCGCGGCGATTGCCAGCCTGCACGGGTTTACGCTGGAAGTGAGCCGCAGCGAACTTGGCGGCGCAAAGCTGGTGCTCGATTGTAAGCAGAGCTTGATGCCACCAGCCTGACTCACTCACTTCAACCTGACACACAACCTGTAGGAGCGAGCTTGCTCGCGATAGCGATTTAATAGAAAGACGATGTTGTCCGGCACACCGCTATCGCGAGCAAGCTCGCTCCTACAGGCGAGCAGGTGAGCAGGTGAGCAGGTGAGCAGGTGAGCAGCGTCAACGATAACGATCCGGCAGAACGCTGGTAGCGCTCGAAAACTGCACCGCACAGGGCGGTGCCACTGTCGGGGCATTTATCGTGCTCAGGTGTTCAGGCTCGGATTCGCGCAAGTACACCGGCATGTCGGTCACCGGAGGCATGGCCGGAATCTCGAAGTACATCTGCACCACCCAACCGCGGTGGTAACTGGCGTGGTTGACCACGTGCATCAGCATCGCACCGGCGCTCATGGTGCCGCTTTCACCCGAGACAAACGTGAACTCGACCGGCTTGTTCAGCGACGCATCGGTTTGCCGGGCGCTCCAGTCGCAATACCAGTGATCGATCGCTTTTTGCGCCAGGTGCAGTTCCATCAAGTCTGAGTGCAACAGGTCGTGTGAAGTCTTGAAACCATGGCCGCGACCTTCGAGGTGAGCCTGCCAGATGCAGTCCACCACATACACGTGATTGAGGGTGCCGATCATGTTGTTGAACACCGATACCCGCGCTTTGTTGACCTCACCTGGCGGTAATTGCGCGAGGCTGTCAAAGAGCCGCTGGTTTGCCCAGCGTTTGTAATCGGCCAGCAGGCAGGCAGTGCGTGCAGTTATCATCAGAATGCTCCGATGGCGGTGTGCGCACACTCCAGCATAGACCTGATAGCGAAAAGAAAGCGCCAACACTGATTATCGGTAGAAAACGCTTCCCGTCCCGCACCGACTTGATGGGGCCAGGGAACTCCTGACTGCTCCCGCGCATCCTAGAATATGTGGTACTTCCCTTATGCTTCATGCTGTCGGAGGACACCGTCATGCGCCGTCTATTTATCCTCTCTTCCCTGGTACTTTGTTTGCCGTTCGGTTCGGCTATGGCCGATGTGGACGCCGAAGACGTAGCCACCTCGGCCGGGGTTTCCGCATCGCTGTACTCGACGTTCAAGGATGACAAAATGGTCATTCCTGCACGGGATGACGCCTCCAGCTTCGTGGCCAGCGGCGGTGCAATTCGCGGCGTTTATCTGGAGCAGGTCTTGCAGCGGATCCGGCAAAACCATCCCGATCTCAGCAACGCAAGCGACGAAGACCTGGCCCGGGCCATCCTCGTTCAGGATGGCATTGCGGCCGATCACTGAAGGTCGTCCACGCCAGCGGTGGGGCTTGTGACAGCGCGATAGCGTTTGCAGCCCTGCCTTGCTTGCGCGCACCCTGCGATGAAAATATCCGCCAAATTGGCGTTTTTAGCGGTGGCCAGCACCCTCGCCTACCTCGCTCTGGCGATGTGGGCATTGGGCGGTTTTGCGGCGTTTTTCGCCCACGGCGCGCTGGTCGCTGTGGCGATTGCCACGCTGGTGATGGCGATTGCCTCGCTGTTCACCGAGGGCAACTTGAGCTCAGGGGAACGTGAAGACCGGGCCAACCGCTGGGTCATTCCGGCCTTTGGCGTGATCGGAATCGTCAGCGGCTTTTTGCCCGCCTACACCGACCGAATCGATGTCTGGACCTTCGGAGGCGAAGGCGTTCGCTGGCTGGGCGCCCTGCTGTACATCATCGGCGGTGCCTTGCGTTTGTGGCCGGTGTTCGTGCTGGGCAATCGGTTTAGCGGGCTGGTGGCGATTCAACCGGGGCACAGACTGGTGACGGACGGGATCTACCGAAACCTGCGCAACCCCAGCTATCTGGGGATGCTGATCCTTGGCGTGGGCTGGGCGCTGGCCTTCCGCTCGGGGGGTGGGTTGCTGTTGGTGGCGCTGACGGTGATCCCGCTGATTGCGCGGATCAATGCTGAAGAAGCCTTGTTGAAAGCGCAGTTCGGCAGCGAATACGAAGCCTACTGCGCCCGCAGTTGGCGGCTGGTGCCGGGACTTTACTGAAGCGGTACAATGCCCAATATAGGCTCGCGCCTACATTAGATCTGTTGCAGCTGGATGAAGCCCGGTTCGCTCAAACGAGCCAGAACCACGTCATAACGACTCAATGTCGCATGCTGCGTCTGAATCGGCTGATCGTGAGTCGCCGTGACAATCATCAAATCCGCCCCCGCCGCTTCACCCGCCAGAATCCCCACCGTTGCGTCTTCGAAAATCAGGCACTCGGCAGGCTCGACACCCAAGCGCCTGGCCGCGAGGCGGTAACCGCTCGGGTCAGGTTTGCCCGCTGTGACATCTTCGGCGGTAATCATCACATCGGGCTCGGGAATGCCTGCCGCCGCCATCCGCCGCAACGCCAACGCCCGGGGTGCGGAGGTGACAATGGCCCACTGATGGGCTGGCAGTAGCTTGAGAAAAGCCGCCGCTCCAGCCACTTCAAAAACCCCTTCGACGTCCTCGATTTCCGCCTCGGTGATCCACTTCGCCTCGGCTTCGGCATCCACGCCCGGCAGCCCGAGACGCGTGATCGTGTCGATGGCACGGGCACCGTGAATGGTCGGCAAAAAAGCTTCCACATCAACCCCATGGCGCACGGCCCAAGTTGTCCAGACCCGCTCCGCAGCGGCGATGGAGGTGAGGACGGTGCCGTCCATGTCGAACAGAAAGGCGCGGTAAGGCGTGTTGAAAACACGGTGATCAGACACAGGAAAGAACCTCGCGGGTGCCGGGCGAATGTGTCCGGCAATGTAGCATCTGCGAACGAGGTCAGTTGAGTCGCCTGGATTTGAACGCACCGTCGACACAATCGAGCAGAGAGCCGATTGCCCAGGGTTTCTTGATGAAAGCCACCTTATGCCGCACACCAGAGCTGGCCGGGGTTTCGTAGCCGGACATGATCATGATCGGCTTGTCGGGCCAGCGATCACCGAACTGGTTGGCCAGATCCGCGCCATTGAGCGTGCCCGGCATGGTGATGTCAGTCAGCAACAACCCCACCTCGGGTGCGCGCTGCTCAAGGAACACCGCTGCGGCATCCGCACTGATCTTCGGCTCAACCACAAACCCTTCGTCCTGAAGAATTTCACAGAGAAATTCCAGGATCAGCGGATCATCCTCAACCACCAGAATCAATCCGCGAGGAAGGTGTGCGCCTGTCTTCGGTTCTCGACTCATGACCATGCTGCTCCCTGAGTGCTTCAATATTTTCGCGGGCTCTGGTCCGCACTTAAAAGGTATGAGCAGCTGACAGGACGGAAATTCATTTTTGATACAGCAAATCGAAAAACATCAGTGGCAGGTGCCGGATAATCGAGAATTTCGCCGCCACAAAAAAATCTGTAGGAGCAAGCTTGCTCGCGATTGCGGTAGTTCAGCCGACATGGATAGCGGCTGGCACTACGCCTTCGCGAACAAGCTTGCTCCTACAGGTATCGGGTCGCGGCAGTTACTGCGACAATTCGCTTTTTTTCATCGCATCCTTGGACATGGCATCTTTTTTCATCTCGTCTTTCTTCATGCTGTCTTTGGACATGGCGTCCTTGGACATTGAATCGCTCTTTTTCATCGCGTCTTTGGACATCGCCTCCTTGGACATCGAATCTTTGCTCATGCTGTCGTTGCTCATGGTGTCAGCCGCGAAAACGGACGCGGCGCCAACAGCCAGGCACATGGACAGAACAACAGTGGTCAACTTTTTCATGATGAAACTCCTTGAAGCACAGGTTTGCGCAGGGTGAAATATTCAGGCGCCTCTCAGCTGCCACCGAACCAGTTGTAGCCCTGGTCTTCCCAGTAGCCGCCGGTGTAGGTGTTGCTGACGAAAATCGCCTGAATGTGTTTGGGGTTCTTGTAGCCAAGCTTGGTGGGCATGCGCAGCTTCATCGGGAAGCCGTACTCGCGCGGCAACACCGCGCCGTCCCAGGTCAGCGCCAACAGGGTTTGCGCGTGCAGCGCGGTGGCCATGTCGATGCTGGTGTAGTAGTCGTCGGCGCATTTGAAGCCGACGTATTTGGCATCGGTGTCAGCGCCAATGCGCTTGAGGAAATCGCTGAAGCGCACGCCGCCCCAACGCCCGATGGCGCTCCAGCCTTCGACGCAGATGTGCCGGGTGATCTGCTCGGTCTGGGCCATGGCGCGCAGTTCTTCGAGGCGCCAGCTGCGCTTGTCGGCGACCAGGCCAGTGACTTCCAGGCGATAGCTCTGCTCATCCACCGTCGGCGCTTCGTCGATGCCGTAGAAGGCATTGAACGGAAACGGCCGGGTGATCATCGACGCCGGATAAGTCGGCGCCATGGCGTTGGGGTTGAACAGCCAGCCCTGGACCCGATCGTTGAAGCGCGACATCGATGACAGCGCGGTCTCGACGCTGTCGTTGTCGGTGATGTTGCAACCGGACAACATCGCTACGCCGCCGAGGGTCAGGCCGCGCAGCAGAAACGAACGCCGCGAGCGGTCTTCGATCTGTGGCGCGAGGATCTTGCGAGCGTCGGTGAGGATCGATTGCTCGTCCAGCCCCGTGCCTTCGATGCGCTTTTTCATACGTGCTCCTTGCGACCGACGATCATGGCCAACAGCGTTTTCGGAACCAGCGCGACCATCACCAGATGCACCGCGACAAAGCCCACCAACAGCGCCATGGCGAAGAAGTGCACACGCCGTGCGCCTTCGTATCCCCACAGCAACTCACGCAACAGCGGGAACTGCACCGACTTCCACAGCACCAGCCCGGAGAGCACCAGCAGGAGGATGTCGAGCATCACGAACAGGTAGGCAAAGCGCTGCACCTGGTTGTAATGAGTGAGGTCGGCATGCCTCAGTTTTCCGCGTAATGCGGCCCCGAGGTCATGCAGCACGCCTTTGGGCGAGACCGGGAAGAAGCGGCGTTTCAGGCGTCCGCTGAACAGGTTGAAGGCCAGGTAGATCAGGCCGTTGATCGCCAGAAACCACATCGCCGCAAAATGCCATTGCAGCGCACCACCCAGCCAGCCGCCGAAGGTGATCGACTTGGGAAAACTGAAATCGTAGATCGGCGAGGCGTTGTAGATGCGCCAACCGCTGGCGACCATCACCAGCACCGCCAGGGCGTTGAGCCAATGGGTCAGCCGCAGCCAGCGAGGATGGCTGGCCTTGGGTGAAGCAGTTGTCTGCGACATGTCCGGCTCCCGGTTGTTGTTCGTTGGAGCCGAGTATGGAAGCCGGAAGATCGCCAAATCCTCACGTAAAGTTAAATTAAACGTGATAACTGGCATTGAATCTGTAGGAGCGAGCCTGCTCGCGATGGTGTGTCAGACAACGCATGGGTGCCTGATACACCATCGCGAGCAGGCTCGCTCCTACAGGGATTTGTGTACCCCGCAACAGACTCGGTTATGTTTAAATGCCGCCCCCACAAACGACCGACCCGACCCGATGAACCCTGAAGCCCTCGCCATCCTCAACGACCATCTGCTGACCGCCCTCGCGGCCGCCCCCGCCGAAACCCGCCGCCTGTTCCACGGGCGCGGGCGCTGCTGGCCGGGGCTGGAGCAAGTGACCGTGGACTGGCTGCAAGGCGTGGTGCTGGTGGCGCTGTTCAAGGAACCCGAAGCGGCGCAGCTCGAAGACCTGAAGCAGGTGCTGATGGCGATCACCCGGTCAGCGCAGTGGACGCAATCCGGCGCCCATACGCTGTTGCTGCAACATCGCTACCTGTTGCAAAGCACGACCGAATGGTTGCTCGGGGAAGAGATCGACGAACTGACGATCACCGAAGGTGGCCTGAAGTACCGCGTCGACCTGGGTCGCAAGCAAAACACCGGGCTGTTCCTCGACATGCGCTACGGTCGCGACTGGGTACGGGCCAACGCCGAAGGCAAACGGGTGTTGAATCTGTTCGCCTACACCTGCGGTTTCTCGGTGGCGGCCATCGAAGGCGGCGCGACGCATGTGGTCAACCTCGACATGTCGAGCCCGGCCCTGAGCCGTGGCCGCGACAACCACCGGCTGAATGGCCACGACCTGGGCAAGGTGACCTTTCTCGGCCACGACCTGTTCAAGTCCTGGGGCAAGGTCATCGGCAAAGGCCCGTATGACCTGGTGATCATCGACCCGCCGTCGTTCCAGAAAGGCAGCTTCCTGCTGACCAAGGACTATCAGCGCGTGTTGCGCCGCCTGCCGGAATTGCTCAGTGCACAGGGCACGGTATTGGCCTGCATGAACGATCCGGCCTTCGGTGCCGACTTCCTGATTGACGGCGTGACTCGCGAGGCGCCAAGCCTGCGGTTTCAACAGCGGCTGGAGAATCCGCCGGAGTTTCCGGACGCCGATGTCGAGTGTGGGCTGAAGGCGTTGGTGTTCAAACTCGGGGAAAGCTAAAAGATCGCAGCCTTCGGCGGCGCCTACGCAAATGTTGTAGGCGCTGCCGGGGCTGGAGTGGATTCGCGAAGCCGGGTTGCTCAACGACATCAACGGCTTTCACGTGAAGCCGAAACACGTGGCGCAGGCGATACGACTAGTGGTACTTGAGTGAAACACTCGGTCTTTCTAGGATGGAGTTACGCAGCCGCTTGTTTGCTCAACAAGCCGTTGCGTAAGTGGTGAGTGTTCTGAACCCCTACAAGCTCACCACTTGCTTCATGCGCATCTTGAGCCTCAACGGCTCTACTTCCTCCCCATCAAAGAGCTCTGAGGCTCTTTTTTAACCTTCTGAAAACCAACTCTTTTTAATGTGGGAGCGAGCCTGCTCGCGATGGCGTCGTGTCAGGTTCTGACATGTCGACTGAACGCCCTTCGCGAGCAGGCTCGCTCCTACAGTGGGTTGTGGTGTTTGGTGGAGCGCGGTCAGAGATCAACACCCAAACGCTCGCGCACAAACTCATGGGCCTTGCGCGTCAATTGGTCCAGGTGCCGGTCGCGCTGTTTTTCCGCATCGACCATCGCCCGCTTGCCGTGTTTTTGCAGCAGGTAGGTATGAATCTGCCGCACCTCCAGCGAACTGTAGATCGGTGCCACATCCAGCAACGGCATGAGCCCGTCGCTGCCGTGATCGCGGGTGTTCATCAGCACCTGGGTCGCGCGCACGCCCACCACCTGAAAACCCATCGACTCAAAGTACGGCACCTTCGTCACAGCGCAGGTCAGTTCGGCATGGGGGTAACGGCCGACCATCTCGCGCACCATCCGTCGCGCCACGCCCTGGCGCCGATGCTCCGCGTGAACGGCCATGTACGCCACGCCGCAAGCGTCCGGATCGTCCTTGACCGGCAGGTACAACAGAAAACCGATGACCGTGTCGGGCTCGTCCGGATCGGTGGCGACAATCAACTCCACGCTTATCCCTTTCGCCCCGTTCAACGCTTCCAGGTACAGATGAACCTCATAGCCGATCGCATACTGGTACACGTTGTACAGCAGGTTGCTTGGCGGGATCGCGACCATGCTGATGTCAGTCAGGTTATCGACCACCATCTGCAGAATCTGGCTGTTGATGTGCTCGGGGCACGGTGTCTTGAAGTGGCTGATCTGGGGCATTGCGGGGATTGACTCCGGGGCGGTGTAAAGCGTTCGTCGCGGCCTATCATACCGTGTGCCGGCCTCATCGCGAGCAAGCTCGCACCTACAGGGGATCTGTGGTGCACACAAATCAAGTGTAGGAGCGAGCTTGCTCGCGATGGCGTCAGTGATCGCACCGCAAAATCAGGAGACTTACCAGTCGTACGTCATCTCAACCGAAGCCACCCGCTCCTGCCCGTAGTAGCAACCAAACGAATAATTGCAGTCCGACACGTACTCGCGGTCGAAAATGTTCTGCACATTCAGGCGGGTTTGCAAGCCACGCAGGCTTGGGTCGAGTTTGCCCATGTCGTAACTGACGGTGGTGTCATAGACAACCCACGATGGCACGTCGAACGAGTTGGCGGCATCACCCGGTTTACGCCCGGTGTAGCGCGCACCGGCGCCGAACGTCAGGCCGTTGAGGTTGGCCTGGGTGAAGTGATAGTCCACCCACATCGAAGCAGAGACTGGCGACTGCGCTTCGTTACGGTTGTCCTCGTTACCCCAGGTGTCCTTGGTGTAGAACGAATCCATGTAGCTGGCGGCCGCCATTACGTCGATGTTGTCGAGGCTCGATTTGACCTCCAGTTCGACGCCACGAGAACGCATTTCGCCGCTCTGGGACATGTACTCCGGATAGTCGTCATCGCCGGTCAGCACATTCTTCTGCTTGATTTGATAAACCGACGCAGTGATCAGCGTCTTCTCGAACGGCTGGTATTTCACACCCACTTCGTATTGCTCACCCTCGGTCGGGTCGAAGGCGCTGCCACCCCGTTGAGGCGCCGCAGTACCGAGTGTCGGCAGGAAGGATTCGGAGTAGCTGACGTACGGCGCCAGGCCGAACTCGGTGACGTAGGTCAGGCCCACCCGGCCGGTGAATTTATTGTCGCGCTTGGCTTCGTGGGTGGACGCGAGCAAGTCCTTGTTGTCGATTTCCGCCCAATCCTGGCGACCGCCAATGGTCAGGATCCACTGGTCCAGTTTGATCTGGTCCTGCACATACACGCCGGTCTGGCGCAGGGTGTTGTCCCACTGTGTGGTGAGCGTCGGCGTCACGCTGCTGGTGTCGTAGTTGTTCTTGCCGTACAGGTCGACCGGCAACACGTTGTTGGCGTTGTAGCCGTCGTACTTGCGAGAGAAATGCCGATAGTCCACGCCCACCAGCGTGGTGTGTTCCAGCGCACCGGTGTTGAATTTATATTCCAGGTTGTTATCGATGGTGTAGGCGATGTTGTGCTGATGCCAATCGACCTTGGCGCGATTGGCCCGGGTGTAATCGGTCACGCCATCGGCATCGGTGACGAAGCTGCGCAGGTAGAAACCTTTATAGCGGTCGCGCACGTCGGTGTAGCGCGCACTGGAGCGGTATTTCAGGTCTTCGCTGAAATCGTGGGTGAAGTCATAGCCGAAGACATACTGGTCACGCTTGTAGTCGTTGAAATCGGTGTCGCCGGAGAAAAAGTGGCGGTTGATTTTCTCACCGTTGGGGCCACGGTCGAGCGAACCGATTCTTGGCAACGACTGATAGTCAGGCACGCCGTCATCGCGTTGAACCTGCGCCAACAGCGTCAGGGCTGTCGCCTCGTTGATCGCCCAGGTCAGGCTCGGGGCCAGCAGCATGCGCTGGCTGTTGTTGTGGTCGACCTGCTCGTTGCCCTTGTCGGCGACACCGATCAGGCGATAGGTGAATTCTTTTTGCTCGTCGAGCGGGCCGCTGGTATCGAACGCGCCGTTCACCCTGTTGTAGCTGCCCGCCCCGAGTTTGATCTGGCTGCGTTGTTCCGTGGTCGGACGCTTGGACACCATGTTGATCAGACCACCCGGCTGGTTCTGCCCATAAAGCACCGACGACGGGCCCTTGAGCACTTCGATGCGTTCCAGGGTGTACGGATCGATTTGCGGCGCACCGCCGAGGCTGCCGGCGTAAGGGATGTAGGCACCGTCCAGATACAACGGCGTCGGCGCGAAGCCACGGCTGGTGATTTCATCGGCAATCGAGTTGCGGTCGGTGAACCCGCCGGTGTTCAACCCCGGCGTATAGCGCAAGGCCTGAGTCAGGTTGCGTGCACCTTGGGTTTCGACTTGGGCGGCGGTGACCACGTTGATGGTCTGCGGGATTTCCAGGATCGGCGTGTCAGTCTTGGTGGCGGTGGCGCTGCGGGTCGCGACGTAGCCGTCCACCGGCCCGTAAGCCGATTCGCTAACGATGCCCGAAATGCTCGTAGCGCCTAGCTGCAACGCGGCACCACTGGCCTGTATCGGTAGCAGCGAATAGCTTCCGTTGTCGTGGCGAACCGCCTCCAGCTTGCTCCCGGCCAGCAACTGGCGCAGACCGGCGTCTGTCGTATAGCGGCCCTGCAAGCCTGCGGTTTTCTGGCCGTTGGCATGGGCCGGATCGAACGAAACGGTTACGCCAGCGGTGGATGCAAACTGGGTCAGCGCCGAACCCAGCGGGCCGGCAGGAATGTTGAATTGCGCCTCGTCCGAGGTTTGCGCCCAGGCAGGCTGTGCCACCAACGTCATCGCCAATGGAACGGCCAGTGCCATGCCCAACAATGCGGCGTGAACCGCACGGTTCAAGGGTTTGATGGATGGCTGGGTAGAAGCGATGCGGTGTTGGGGATTGCGAGGGGTCATGCAGTTTCCTTTCGCCCGTTGGCAGTCAAATGGCGGCGTCTATCGCGCCTCTATCTACCAAGTCGAACGAGAATCAAAATCAATAACCCCTGCTGCGGATTTTTTTGCCGGAATACTCAAACCGCTTCCACCGTGGTCCAGTAACGGCTGAAACGACGGATACGCACAGGCAGCGTGGACGTCAGGTTGTCCAGCACCGCATCGGTGTTGCCGAGATGGAACGCCCCGGAAATTCGCAGTGCACCCACGGCCGGATCACAGCCCAGGTGCCCGGGACGGTAGCGCTGCAACTCGGTGATGAAATCCGCCAGGCGCCAATCGTTGGCAACCAGCATGTCGCGGGTCCAGGCATCCGCCAGTGCATTTGCAGGCAGTAAAGGCTCGATGCGGTCTTCACGGAAACTCACTTGCTGACCGGCATCAACCCGCACGGCAGCATCAGGCAGATGGGCGCTGCGCACCTCCACGGCATGCTCCTGCACACTGACCAGCGTGCGCCCCGCTTCGCTGCGTACGATGAACCGGGTGCCCAAAGCGCGGATGCTGCCTTCGGCGGTGTGCACAATGAACGGCCGAGCCAATGTGTCCCGGGCCGTTTCAATCTGGATTTCACCTGCCAGCAAACGCACTTCTCGCAGATTGTCGCCGTAGCGCACGTCCACTGCCGTGGCGGTGTTGAGTTGCAGGTGCGTGCCGTCATCCAGGCGCACGCGTCGGCGTTCACCGGTACGGGTGCGCTGGTCCGCCATCAACGTCGACAGTGGCGTGGTGTTCCAGGCCAGCGTCCCCGCCCCGCTCGCCACCACCAGCAGCGACAACACTTTGAGCACATCGCGACGCTTGGCCCGGGCGCTGGCCAACGTTGGCCGGGCGACGCCGTGGGACACCTGGCCGAGTTTGTCCTGCAAGCGCCCGAGACGCTCCCAGGCCTGCACATGCCGCGGATCTCGCTCCAGCCAGCGTCGATGCGCCTCACGAACGGCTTCGTCTGGCACGTCGTCGCGCAAGTCGACATACCAGCGCGCGGCGGCTTCCAGCGTGGCGTAATCCAGGGATTGCGGTTGCGCCACGGTTCAGTCCTCAATCAGCAACAGACAGTGCGTCAGGGCGCGCACGGCATGTTTCTTCACGGTGGTCACCGAGACATTCATGCGACGGCCTATTTCGACGTAGCTCAGGCCATCGAGTTGCGCCAGCAGGAAAATCTCCCGAGTCCGTTCACCCAGGCCATCGAGCAAACGGTCGATTTCCATCAGCGTTTCGATGACCAGCTCACGGGTTTCCGGCGACACCGCCACAGGTTCGGGGGTGGCTGCCAGCGTTTCCAGCCAGGCCTGTTCCAGCGCACGACGGCGGAACATGTCGATCATCAGGCTGCGGGCAATCGTACTGAGGTAGGCCCGCGGTTCACGCAGTTCGAGGGTTTTGCGCTGGGTCAGTACGCGAATGAACGTGTCCTGGGCCAGGTCCGCCGCATGATCGACACAACCGAGGCGCTTGCGCAGCCAACCGCAGAGCCAACTGTGATGGTCCTCGTACAGCGTATGCACAGCGTGTTGCAGCGAGAGATCAGCGGAGGACATGAAAACGACCCGACACAAATGTTATTTGATAATGACTCTCATTTTCGTCGAAGCCGATGCGTTTTGGCAATAGTGGTTCTGTCAGCAACAATCCAATCCCTGTAGGAGTGTCGTTGACGGGCAGATGACCTCAGCGCTGCGGCGCCACCATGCGAAAGCGAATATTGATTTCGTTGGACACTAAATTGTCCGCCCACTCCCCTTCACCCATCTTGAAATCGTCGCGCTTGAGGGTCAGCTCACCGTCGAAGATGCCGATGGCGTTCTCTGATTTGAGCACCACCGGCACGTTCACCTGTCGTGTCTGCCCTCTGAGGGAGAGGTTACCGGTGAAGGTGTAACGGTGGTTGCCGAGGTCTTGAATGGCCGTCGATTCGAACGTGGCCTGGGGATAGGTGTCGGTGTTGAACCACGCCGGTTTCTGCAATTCGCTCTTGGCGTCGCTGCTGTCGATATCGATGCTGTTGAGGTCGATGGTCAGCGCGGCATGGGCGGCGGTGGGGTTTTCCGTGTCGAAATCGAGGCGCCCCTCGAACTTGCCGAACGTGCCATAAACCCTGGAACCCAACTGCTGATAGGTAAAGCTGATGGTGCTGGCGGTGGCGTTCACGGCGGCGTATTCGACGGCGTCGGCGCGCGGCAAAACGCCGAGTGTGAGAACACCGGCCAACGCGACGAAACACAGTATTCGAGGGGTCATCGGACTCTCCGGGCGGGGCTCCCGAGATGATTTCAGCGCTGCACACCGAGACTGGTATCAGAAGGACTAAAGCAAAGAACCGGTGTTTATTCCACTTCGAACACCGACCGGGCAATGCCCATCAGGGCATCCCACTGTCCTCGCGTTGCCACGCCCGCTGCAACAATTCGATCACCTCGGCATCCGACGTCTGGGAAAAGTCCATGTACCAATGACCAATCGAGGTGAACCATTCGGGCATCAACGGGCAGATCAGCTCATCCACTTCGCGGCTCAGCGCCTCTGCCGTCTCAATCGGCGCCACGGGCACGGCCACCACGATGCGCGCGGGTGACTGCACGCGCAGCGCATGGATCGCCGCCTTCATCGACGCGCCGGTCGCCAGGCCGTCGTCGATCAGAATCACCACTTGCTCCTTCAGCTTTACGGGCGCACGCGTGCCTCGATAAACCTGCTCACGGCGCAACAACTCGCGGGTTTCCCGTTCAACCACGGCATCGAACGTCGCTTGATCAATCGGATGATCGCGCAACGCTTCTTCATTGCGAATCTGAATGCCGCCACTGGCAATCGCGCCCATGGCGTACTCCGGTCGCGACGGCACGCCAAGCTTGCGCACCAGCATCAAGTCCAGGCGCACGCCCAGCGCCCTGGCCACTTCATAGGCCACCGGTACGCCACCACGGGGCAAGGCTAAAACGATGACATCGGGTCGGCGGGCGTAAGGGCGCAGCGCTTCAATCAAACGCCGCCCGGCTGCTGGCCGGTCCTGCAGGATGGAATGGGACAAGGGGCTCATGTGAAAACCTCCCCAGGCGATCGCGCCTGTCTTTTTCAGTCACATCGTCCTTTGTGGCAAGGGCCTTTGTGGCGAGGGAGCTTGCTCCCGTTGGGCTGCGTAGCAGCCCCAACCACCGAACTCTGTGAGTGCTACGCACTCAAGCGCGAGCAAGCTCGCTCGCCACAAATATCAGCTCATTGCATTATCCGCCCCTTTGCTCCCCCTACACCAACCGCTCAATCTTCTGATGCTGCCACACCAGTTTGTAATACAGCGTCTGCAACGCCAGCATCCCCAGATACGCCACCGGAAATGCCATCCACACCCCTTGCAACCCGAACTTCGCATCCAGCAGATACGCCGCCGGCAACTGCACACCCACCACGCACACAATGGAAATCGCCACCGGCACCATCACCGTGCCGCTGGCACGCATGATGCCGCCGATGATCGCCTGGAAGCCAAACACCAACAGGCTCCAGAGCATGATGTGCAACAGGTGCTCAGCCATGTTGAGCGTCGCCTCTTCGGTGAGGAACGACGCCAGCAACCAGCTCGACAACAAGTACCCGAGCACCACCAGACCACCGGTCAAACACACGTTGATCATCAACCCGGTCTTCAAAATCGGTCCGATGCGCTCGATGCGCCCCGCCCCAATCGCCTGCGCACCGAGGATCGACGCCGTGATCGCAATCGACAGCGCCGGGAACTGCACGTAATTGACGATCTGCGTCACCGCGCCATACGCCGCCGTCGCCTGGGACCCGTGCTGGTTCACCAGCGCCAGAATCACCAGCTCCGACAGCGACAGCACCACCATCTGCAACCCGGTGGGCAACCCGATGCGCAGCACCTTGCCGAGGATCACCATGTCCAGCTTCATTGCCGCGAAGAACTCACGGTCCGGCGCCAGCGGATGGCCCTTGCCAAGCAAGCGCCACGCCAGCAGCCCCATCGCCACCAGGTTACCCACCAGCCCGGCAATCGCCGCACTCTGGATCCCCATCGGTGGAAAACCCAACCACCCGCGAATCAACGCCGGCGTCAGCGCCAACCCAACAATCGTCGAAACCACCAGCGCCAACAACGGCGACAACGTATCGCTGACCCCGCGCAGCAACTGCGTGAACAACACAAACACCAACAGCGACGGCATGATCCACAACATCACATGGGCATACGCCACCGCATCGTCCAGCACATCCGCCGGCGTCCCCAACCCCACCAACGCCGACCGCGCAAACACACTCCCCACCACCGCCGCCACCAACCCGATCAACACCCCCAACAACAACGTCGCCCCGGCAATCGCCTTCACCAGATGCGTCTCCCGCGCGCCCCACGCCTGCCCGATCAACACCCCCGCGCCCGCGCCAAGGCCGATCACCAAGGCGATGAAGAAAAACACGATGGGAAACATCCCCGACACCGCCGCCAGCGCCTGGGTGCCAAGCATCTGGCCGATGTAGATGCTGTTGACCGTGCCGGACATGGATTGCAGAAAGTTCGACAGCACCATCGGGGCGAGGAAAAACAGGTAGGTTTTCCAGAGGGGGCGCTGGGGGTTCGGGGTTTGCATTGAGGAGGATCCATCTCGACGGCGGGAGCGATGATTAAGGATAGCGTGGGTGACTGAAACCACGGGGCGAAGACCATCTCAGGTCTGTGTTTATATTTCCAGTGACGTTATGTGAAAGGTCTGAGGTTTCATCAGCGCAGGTCTTACGTCAGCCTCGGAATTCCTCACCTTGCCCATGACCTTGATGAAGCTTATAGTCCGCCCCGTCGCCCAAATGGCGACCAGGTTTGGCGACCTGTTCGATCGGATGCAAAAGCACTGTGCTTTTTTGCAGATGCTGTTGCACCTTCGCAAAGCTGTCTTTATGGCAGCTGTGCGCGGGAGACCTTCGGGTCTGCCGGTTTTCCGATCCCGGTTCGCCAACCTGCGTACAGCTGTCACCCATTCGTTTGGCGACGAATGAGGGACAGTCAACCTTTGCACTGATCGGAGTTTCTTCTATGGAAAGATACATGCCCCTCACCGGAATCGACCTGGTTCCGGCCTCCCTGCTCATCGACACCCAAGCCCCACTCGACGTCCTGCAAGCCATGGCGGATTACCGTATTCGCACGGTCACACAGGTGCTGGAAAACATCGCCTATCGCTCCGAACTCGGTTGCGACACGGTGGTGCTTGAGGACTTCTGCAAACTGCTGGTCATTCCGTTGCGCGATGGCTGCGATTTGATGGATGTGATCGGGCGGCGGTTGCGGGCGCAGGCGGCGGAGTAAATGAAAGCGGGCGCCTTAACAGGCGCCCGTTTTGTTTGTGCTCACCCAGCCCACTGGTCACTGCAAATTTGATCTGTAGACTCAATACAACTACATTTAAATCTATAGATTCAAAAAGAGACCCATGACTATGCCAGTCGTCGCTCAAGCCCAACCCCAATCCTTCACCAAAAACCAATGCGTCACCGGCCTGCGTGCCGCGGTGAACATCCTGGAAAAGTGGAAAGCCACCGGCGATCAAGCCTGCCGCATCCTGCGCATTTCCCGCAGCACTTACACCCGCGCGCGGCAGCGGGAGGTGGAGTGGGCGGTGGCGCTGGATGCGGATCAGATGCAGCGCATCAGTTTCGTGCTGAATATTCATGGGACGTTGCGGCTGGTGTTCGATAACCCGGACAACGTTTACGGCTTTGCGTCGATGGCCAATGACAATGAGTTTTTCAATGGCCGTAGTCCGCTGGAAATCATGGCGCAGGGCGACATGGTTTCGTTGTATGAAACCTTCCGCCGCATCGACATGTTGCGGGGCGCGCAATGGTGAAGCTGGGCGAGTTGGCGACGTTTGCCGGGCAGGTGTTGCAGGCTTATCGGTTGGTCAATTCGAAGTTTCCGCCGATTGCCTTGTTCGATGACGTGGCGGATGCGGATGAATTTGAAGTGTTGTTCGAGATTCAGGCGCTGACCAATCCGCGGTTGAGGAATGAGGTGGGTCAGCTGGAGTTGATTCCGCGGCGCGAGATACCGTTCGGGATCACGGGTTGTTCCTATGCGACGGCGCCGTTTACCCATGTGAACCCGGAAGGTTCACGGTTCAGTGATGGCAGTTTTGGAGTGTTGTACCTGGCGGATTCGATGGAAGCGGCACTAGCCGAAGTGCGGCATCACCAGAGTCTGTACTGGTCGAAGGTGCCGAGTCTGAACTATGAGCGGTTTGTGTTCCGTGGGTTGTCTTGCGCGTTTGTCGATGCCGGGATGAAGGATGCTACCGCCCTTCCGATGACGGATCCGGTGTATGCGCCGGAGGATTACAGCGTTTCCCGACGCCTTGGGCGGGAGGTCAGGAAAACCGGTTGCCCCGGTTTGCGTTATCACTCGGTGCGCCTGCCGGGCAGTGATTGCTGGGCGTTGATGACGCCGCGACCGGTGACATCGATTGTGCAAACCGCGCATTACGAAATGGTGTGGAATGGGCAGATCACCAGTGTCAGCCAGATCAGCGAGGCTTGAATACGTTGTGATAACCCTGTGGCGAGGGAGCTTGCTCCCGCTGGGTCGCGCAGCGGCCCCAATTAGGGGACTGCTACGCAGTCCAGCGGGAGCAAGCTCCCTCGCCACAGTTTTTTGTACGTTTCGAGATTTTCTTAAGTGAACAGTATTGGCCTCATCAGCCGGGCTTTTTCGTGGTCGACTGGTCTATCCTGTGCGTCCCCGATTTCACGCCGGAGACAGCCGTGCCCGCCCTCACCGCCCGCGAGGTTTATCAGCAGTTGCGCGATGCCGCCCAGGGTATTCGCGCTTTCGAGCGTGTCGATCAATCACCCGAGCCTGGTCATGTGCGGGTCGATATCGACGGCTGGCGCCTGGTCCTTGATGTCGACGACAAACACCTGCGCCACTGCCTGCACGGGCAAAGCCCGGAGGGCCGCGAATGGGCACTCGACAACGGCCAGCGGTTCGGCACCGACCCGGTGAGCCTGCTCAGCACCTGGGAGTTGGCGCAGATCGAACGCTTGCTGGGCTGACGGCTCCGCGATCGACTCCCAAATCACTGTAGGAGCGAGCTTGCTCGCGATGAACTCAAGAGCACCGCGTACAAGCCTGAAGGGGTCATCCACCCGCGTTTTCGCAGCAAAAAACAATAAAAACAGGAGTTGAACATGTCTGAACTGAACCTCAATCCCAACGTCGCCGCCACGCTCGAGCAGTGGCACGCGATGATCAGCCGCAAGGACTTGAGCGCCCTGCCCGAGCTGCTGGACCCGCAAGCGGTGTTCCGCTCACCGATGGCGCACACGCCGTATCCGGGCGCGCCGGTGGTGTCGATGATCCTCAGCACGGTGATGAACGTGTTCGAAGACTTCACTTATCACCGAGAGCTGGCAACCGGGGATGGCTTGAGCGTGATTCTGGAATTCAGCGCCAAGGTGGGCGAGAAAGAACTGAAGGGCATCGACCTGATTCGTTTCAATGAACAGGGCAGGATTGTCGAGTTTGAAGTGATGGTGCGGCCGCTGAGCGGGTTGCAGGCGCTGGGTGAGGAAATGGGCCGGCGCCTCGGGGCTTACCTGAAAACCACAAAAGCCTGACTCGGCAACAATCCCTGTAGGAGCGAGCCTGCTCGCGATGAGGGCGTGTCAGTCAACTTATTCTTCACTGACACTCCGCCATCGCGAGCAGGCTCGCTCCTACAGGTTTTGTGTATAGCCTCAAAATTTCAGACCAGCGGCTGATGACTGGTCACACAGTGGATGCCGCCCCCGCCCGCCGAATATTGAGCTGCACCACTTCACGGTCCGGGTAGAGCTCGGACAGTAGATCGTAGGCCTTGGGCCGGGAAGGTTTGCAGGTAGGCCAGCAGGTCTTCGATTTTTTCCGGGTCGCTGAGGCCCCAGAAAATCATGCGAGTGCCAGGCACGACTTTCTTCGGCGCCTCGAGGTAGGCGATCAGGGTTTCGCGGTTCCAGACCAGGTTGGCGGATTTCATCGCATCGGAATACACGTAGTCCGTGGTGACGGCGGATTGGCGACCGATCACGCCATTGAGCTGCGGGCCGAAGAAGGCACGCGCCGATTCGCCGATCTGGTGGCAGCCGCTGCAGAGGCGCTTGTAGACTTTCTCCCCGGCCTGTACATCGCCCGCAGCGAGGGCGGGAGTGCTGAGCACAAGCGCTGAGGAGAGGATCAATGCGGCGATGTTCTTCATATTCCGGTTCCAGACTCGATTGCTGGCTATTGGAACATGACGGCTACGGATATCCAAAACGGTCAGGTGAACGCCAAACCTGTAGGAGCAAGCTTGCTCGCGATGAGGGCGTATCAGACAACGGATTATTCATTGACCCACTGCTATCGCGAGCAAGCTCGCTCCTAGAGGGGTTACCTTTTGGTTCGGGAGGTAATGAGTTCGATCGCTGCCTGAATCAATGGTGCGGACACGGGCCTGGGTTTCCCCGCGTCAGCCTCCCAGTTCCTTGATGCGCTCGTCGATCAGCCCCGAGGTTTGCTCATCAATCCATGCAGCACGCCGAACCGCAGCCCCGGCTCAGACGCAATCATGTGCGTGATCCCCAACACTTTGAACGCCGCCAGCATCACCACCAGCCCACCGGGCAATGTGCTCATGCGATGGGTGGGCAGGCCTGCCAACTTGAGGTGTTTGACGTGTTTGACTTCCAGCAGACGCAACGACAGGCGCAACAGGCCACCGTAGGTGATGCCGTTCTGGCCTTCGTCATTCAAGCCGTTGGCCTTGAGCACCTTGGCCAGCATCCGCGCGGTGCCTGACGAACCAATCGCCTGCTGCCAACCCATCGAGCGGTAATGACGGGCGACGGGTTCGAACTGCAACGTGGCGACGCGCTCCGCCTCCAGCAGCGCTTCGGCCATGATCCATCCACCGTGGAAATACCGCGAGCCAAAGGTTCCGCTGCCGATGGCGATGCTCTCGGTGCTCAGCACCCGGTCGCCACGGCCGATGATCATTTCCGTCGAGCCGCCGCCGATGTCCACCACCAGCCGTGTGCTTTGCGCATCCGGCAGCGTGTGGGCCACGCCGGCGTAAACCAGTTGTGCTTCTTCATGCCCGGAAATAACGTCAATGCGAAACCCCAGGTGACGCTCGGCACTGGCCAGGAACAGCGGCGCGTTATCCGCCTCGCGCACTGCGCTGGTCGCCACGGCCCGCACGCGAACCGCTTCGAAACCGCGCAGTTTCTTGCCGAATCGCGCCAGCGCCTGCCAACCGCGATCCAGCGCCAGTTCATCGAGCGCCCCACCCTGAAAACCCTCCGCCAGCCGCACCGGTTCGCGCAGGGTTCTGACTTCCTGAATGACCATCTGCTGGTTTCGCCGTACCGACTGGCCAATCATCATGCGAAACGCATTGGAGCCCAGGTCGATGGCGGCAAACAGGGGGGCGTTTTTCATAGGGGGTTCCTTGCAAATTCATCCGCCGGCAGGTTTGGGGTCACCGGACACTCAAGACGGTTTGCGAGGATCTTGCCACTGCTTCGATGACATCCAGATGACAGCACCAGGCATCACCTCAATTGTTTTTCCGTCATCGAATTGTCATGTACCGGGCGCCATACTCGGCCCATCAAATGCGTGCTTTATCTTCCGCTGCCACTTAAGGCAGCTTTTTTTTGCCCGCAATTTCTTCAAATCGCCCCCCTGTAGGAGCGAGCCTGCTCGCGATGGACTCAGATGCGCCGCGTCTAGCCAGATAGCACGCGTAATCGTTGGCGACCATCGCGAGCAAGTTCGCTCCTACAAGGGATCACCGGGCATACACCAATAATTGTCGATTGCACGTTCCGTTGATTACAGTGACGGCTGCCCAAACAACCTGATCAAGGAACGAAACAATGGTGACGTGCTACCTGAAATACGTGCTCGACCCCTACCAGCTCGACGCTTTCGAGCATTACGGCAAGTTATGGATCCCCCTGGTGGAGAAATTCGGCGGCCAGCACCACGGCTATTTCCTGCCATCCGAAGGCGCCAACAACATCGCTCTGGCACTGTTCACCTTCCCGAGCCTGGCGACGTATGAACATTACCGTCGGCAGTCCATGAACGATCCAGACTGCATCGCCGCCTTCCAATACGCCGAGGACAGGAAATTCATCCTCAGCTACGAGCGTTCGTTCATGCGGCCGGTGTTCGGTGAGCAGGATTGATGGCTCAGGTTTTCTTCAAGTCCAGGGCATAAGTGTAATAACCGGGGTCACGCACCCAACCCAGCGATTCATACAGGCGCTGGGCGGTGAGGTTGTCGGTGGCGGTTTCCAGGGTCATGCCCTTGGCGCCGGCCAGCTTCGCAAAGTCGCGGGCAGTGTTCATCAGCAGCGAGCCGACGCCTTTGCCCCGGGCGGCAGGTGTTGTGAACAGATCACCGAGCAGCCAGGTGCGATGGGCGTCGATGGAGGAAAAGGTCGGGAACAGCTGGACGAACCCGAGGTTTTCACCGTCCGTGTCCTGAGCAAGAAAAATCACCGATTCATCCCGGGCGATACGCTCGGCGACGAAGGCACGCGATTGCGCCAGGTTCGACGGCTGTTCGTAGAACATCCGGTAGGCGTCAAACAAAGGGGCGATTTGATCGATATGCGATGCGTCGGCACGCAGGGCCTGGATAGCCATGAGGATGCTCCATTGCGGTCTCAAGGGTTTAAAGACTAGCAATGGCAACGGAACAACGACGTAATATTTTTCGACGAAGATCACCCGTAGGAGCCGGCTTGCTGGCGAACCAGGCGACTCGGTGTGTCAGGCCGGCCGCCATCGCCGGCAAGCCAGCTCCTACAAGGGTTACACGCGCACGTTGCGCCCCGGCAGTGAGGTGCGCTGGCTGCTTTCCCAGCCCTCGACCAACCCAACCGGCACATCCGCGGACGGCAACATCTGTGCGCCACGCACCAGATCCGATGCCCGCTCGGCGAGCATGATGGTCGGCGCATTGAGGTTGCCATTCGGTTCGGTCGGGAACACCGACGAATCGATCACCCGCAGCCCGGCGATGCCGCGCACACGCAACTCGGAATCGACCACCGCCATGTCGTCTTCACCCATGCGGCACGAACCGCACGGATGGTAGGTGCTTTCCAGGTTGTTGCGCACGAAGGCATCGAGGTCTTCATCGCTGGTCACTTGCGCGCCCGGAGCGATTTCGCCGTCACGGAAACGGTCCATGGCTTTCTGGCCGATGATTTCCCGGGTCAGGCGAATGCAACGACGGAAGCCTTCACGGTCCTCTTCCCGCTCCAGGTAGTTGAAACGGATTTCCGGATGCTCGTACGGATCGGCCGAACGTACACGCACATAGCCACGGCTTTTCGGCTTGTTCGGGCCAGTCAACACCATGAAGCCATGGCCCTTGATCGGCTTGTTGCCGTCGTAGCGCATCGCTGCCGGCAGAAAGTGAAACTGGATGTCCGGCCAGCGCAGGCCCTTCTCGGAGCGGATGAAACCACCGGCCTCGAAGTGGTTGGTGGCGCCCAGGCCATCCTTGAACAGCAACCAGCGCAGACCGATCATCAGCTTGCTCAGCGGATCCATCTTGTTGTTGAGGGTCACCGGTTCCTTGCAGCCGAACTGGATGTACACCTCGGCATGATCCTGCAGGTTCTCCCCTACGCCCGGCAGGTCATGACGCACGCCGATCCCGGCCTTGCGCAGGACGGCCGCCGGGCCGATGCCCGAGCGTTGCAGCAGGTGCGGCGAACCGATGGGACCGGATGAAATCAACACTTCGCGGTTGCAATACACCTGATGCGTCTGGCCACCGTGGTCGTACATGACCCCCACCGCACGCTTGCCTTCGAGAAGGATCTGACGGGTCATCGCGTGGGTGATCACGGTCAGGTTCGGGCGTCCCATGGCCGGACGCAGATAGGCGTTGGCCGTGGAGCAGCGCACGCCGTTCTTCACGGTCATGTGCATCGCGCCGAAACCTTCCTGCATGTAGCCGTTACAGTCTTCGGTCTTGATGTAGCCCGCCTCCGCACCGGCTTCGACCCAGGCCCCGTACAGCGGGTTTTTCATGTGGTTGCCATTGGTGGTGTGCAGCGGCCCGGTCTGCCCGCGATAGCTGTCGCCACCCGATTCATAACTTTCTGCGCGCTTGAAGTACGGCAGGCAGTTGCGATAGCCCCAACCTTCGGCACCCAGGGATTCCCACTCGTCAAAGTCCAGTGCATGGCCACGGATGTACACCAGGCCGTTGATCGACGACGAACCGCCCAGCACCTTGCCTCGTGGGCAGTGGATGCGTCGGCCGTTGAGGTGGGTCTCCGGCTCGGTCTCATAACGCCAGTTGTACTTCTTGGTGTTCATCGGGATCGAGAATGCGCTCGGCATCTGGATCACTACGCTCTTGTCACTGCCGCCGAACTCCAGGACCAGCACCGAGGTGGCCGGGTCTTCGCTCAGGCGGTTGGCCAACACACAACCCGCCGAGCCTGCGCCAATGATGATGTAGTCGTATTTTTGCGTAGTCATTCTTTGCGTGGTCATCGTTATCTCCCGACCGTCGATTCAGTGAATACCGGCAGTGGCTGCTGTTTGTGGCTCAACGTGTCGCCGGTGGTGTATTGCGGGGAGTTTTTCTCAATCTGCTGGATCACCACTTCTTCGTGTTTGAGATCGATCGAGCGGCTCAGCCAGTAATACGCCACGCCCGAGACGA
This sequence comes from Pseudomonas sp. C32, assembly GCF_030417915.1. Classification (NCBI taxonomy): domain Bacteria; kingdom Pseudomonadati; phylum Pseudomonadota; class Gammaproteobacteria; order Pseudomonadales; family Pseudomonadaceae; genus Pseudomonas; species Pseudomonas sp. C32. Next base: position 44,405 of record NZ_JAUHUK010000028.1, read on the forward strand.
TCAACCCGACCAGCCAGGCGATGTCGATGCTGCCCAGTGCCTTGGCGAGCGGGCCGACATACACTTCGCGCTGTTCAACGCCGTCGAAGATGTAGAAGAACGGGATCATCGAGATAAAACCGATGGCATAGGCAGCGATGCCGCGCAGGCCCCAGCTGCCGTAGAGGTTGCCGTGGGGCATGAAGAAGTGCGGGATGGCGTAGCGCCCCTTGCGCACGAAGAAGTAGTCGGTGAGGTTGACCGAGGTCCAGGGCACCAGGAAGTACAGCATCACCACCAGGTAGATCCCCAGCACCGACAGGCCTTTGCCGGAACTATGGATGCTCAGAGCCACGCCCAGTTGCAGCAGGATCACAAAGCCGATCGCCAGGATGCGTGCCTTGCGGGTGGGTTCGATGTGCTTGATCGAGTCGACGCAGGTCAGCGTGGTCAGCTTGGCGCTGTAGATGTTCATCGCGATCACCGGCAGGAACGCCAGGATGGTGACGATCACGACCGCCGTACCCACCAACGGCGACACGGTGTTGCCGACTTGCCCGAGGGCCACCAGCACGTCGGTTGAATGCAGGTGATCGGCGAGCCAGCCGCCGACGGAAATCATCCACGCGCCGGACAACGAAGCACCCAGGAACACCACGGCGATCAGCTTGCCGCTGGAAGTGTTCTTCGGCAGGTAGCGCGAGTAATCAGACACGTATGGGGCATAAGCGATGTTGTAACTGGCGGCCGCCGCAAACTGTGCGATGAACCCGGTCCAGTTGAAACCCAGCGGCTCCCGGGCCACTTCGCCTTCTGCGAGTGCCGGCAGCGCCGCATCCGGCACCCAGCCCATCACCACCGCCACCGTTACCAGGCCATACAGCGGCAATGACAGAAACAGCGCCCATTTGAAGCTGCGGTGCATCCAGTCGTGGCCGAGAATCGCCAGCACCGCCGCCGGGATGGTCACCGCCACCGCGATCACGGCGGGGTTGAACCCGAACAGCGTGTGCAGCCCTTGCATCATCAGCACCAGGTTGACGATGTTGAAGCCGGCGAACACGAACAGCGTCGCCAGCAGCACCAGGATCACTCCGCGATAACCGAACTGCGCACGGGACTGGATCATCTGCGGCAGGCCGAGGTGCGGACCCTGGGATCCGTGAAACGCCATGAACAGCGTGCCGAACATGATGCCCAGGGTGCCGGCGAGTGTGGTCCAAAGTGCGGTCAGGCCGACGCTTGGGCCGACGAAACCGATGGTCATGGTGAAGAAGGTGAAGTTGCCGAGGAACCAGAACGGGCCTTGGCTGGCCAGCTTGTCGGTGCGCTCGTTCTCGGGGATGAAATCAATCGAATGCCCCTCGACGACAGACTTTTCGTCGAGGGCAGACACGCTCGTGGCGGACTTGGCGTTAGTGTTCATGATGGACTCTTATTGTTGGAAGATCATGACGAGATAACCGCGTTCTTTCGGGTGAACGACTCCCCAGTGGCGAGGGAGCTTGCTCCCGTTGGACTGCGCAGCAGTCCCATTTTCAGGGCCGCTTCGTGCCCCAGCGGGAGCAAGCTCCCTCGCCACAAATTCAGTGTTGCCCATGCCTACCTGGCGTTGTTGCAGATGCCTTTTGATTGTGGGGGCGTGTCAGCTTGGCAAGGTGATCCACACCGCCTTGGTTTCGAGCAGGTAGTCGAGTTGCTCGGCGCCCAGGTCTTTGCCAAACCCGGACTGCTTGTAGCCACCGAACGGCATCGACGGATCAAGGGTGCCGTGGGCATTGACGTAGACCGAGCCTGCCTTCAAACGTGGGATCAGGCTGTGCACCTTGCCCAGGTCGTTGGAATACAGCGCCGCCGCCAGGCCGTAAGGCGAGTCGTTGGCCAGGGCCAGCGCGTCTTCCTCATCGTCGAACGGTGCGGTGACCAGCACCGGTCCAAAAATCTCTTCCTGGACGATGCGCATGTCATTGCGGCAGTTGGCAAAAATGGTCGGCTCGACGAAGAAGCCAGGGCCATCGACCGGTTGACCGCCGTAGACCAGTTCGGCGCCTTCGGCTTTGCCGGTCTCGATGTACTCGGTCACACGCTGCTTTTGCAGGGCAGAAACCAGCGGGCTGATGAAGCAGTCAGGATCCAGACCCGGAGCCATTTTCAGGGTGCGCGTGTAGGCGATCAGCTCGCGCAGGAATTCGTCGTAGACACTGCTATGAATATAGGCCCGTGTACCGGCGTCGCATACCTGCCCGGAGTTGAAAAACACGCCGTTGGCAACTGCCTGGGCAGCGGCCGGAATGTCGGCATCCGCGCAGACGATGACCGGTGATTTGCCACCGAGTTCGAGGGTCAGACGCTTCATGTCATCCAGCGCTGCGCGGCCAACCGTCTGGCCAACCGGGGTCGAGCCGGTGAAGGTCAGTTTGTCGATGCCGGGGTGGGTAGCCATGGCCGCACCGACCACGCTGCCGCGCCCGGTGACGATGTTGATCACGCCGTCAGGGATGCCCGCTTCCTGCACCAGTTCAGCAAAACGCAGGGCCGACAACGACGTCAGTTCGGCGGGTTTGACCACCACGGTGCAACCGGTCGCCAGCGCTGCGCCGAGCTTCCAGGCCATGGTTTGCAGCGGGAAATTCCACGGCACGATGGCGCCGACTACGCCGACCGCTTCCTTGCGGGTATAGGCCAGGTAATTGCCCGGCAGCGACGGCTCGACGGTGCGGCCGTGCAGCTTGGTAGCCCACCCGGCGAAATAACGCAGGGTATCGACGGTACCCTGGATGTCCACGTCCTTGGCGAAGGCCACCGATTTGCCCATGTCGATGGATTCGATTTCAGCGAGCTCTGCGGCGTTTTGTTCGATCAGGTCAGCCAGGCGTTGCATCATGCGCTCGCGTTCGGCCGGTTTGGCCTGACGCCAGGCGCCGCCGTCGAATTGGGCGCGAGCGGCTTGCACGGCGCGGTCCAGGTCGTCGGTGGTGCCCATGGGAATGCGGGTGATCAGGCCTTCGGTCGAGGGCTCGATCACATCGGACGTCTGGCCGTCGCTGGCTTCGACCCAGGCGCCGCCGATGAACATTTTCTGGACCTTGCTGAGGAAGGTCTGGGTGGCTTCGCTGACGCCGAATTTTTGCAGGTAACTCTTGACGATCGTGTCCATTTTTATTCTCTCTGCCCGGCAGTCAGAGCCTGCCGGGTCACTGGTTTCGATGATCAGGCTGATGCGGTTTCGCTCTCGGCGGCCGCGCGCACCTTGCCTCGCTCGTGGAAGATGAAACCGATGCTGTTGAGCAGCAGTTGCGCGGCGAGGATCGAGGTCATGCCGGTCGGGTCGTAGACCGGTGCCACTTCCACCAGGTCCATGCCGACGATGTTGCCTTTGCTGCGTTTCGCCAGGGCCTGGATGATTTCCAGCACTTCGTAGTAGAGGAAACCGCCGTGGCTCGGAGTGCCGGTGCCGGGGGCGATGGACGGGTCAAAACCGTCGATGTCGATGGTGATGTAGTAGTTGATGTTCTGCGGGATCAGCGCCAGCACACCTTCGACCCCGAGGCGGCGAACGTCACGTACCGAGAGGATTTTCGAGCCGGCTTCATGGGCCGCTTCGTAGTCGTCGCGGTTGGACGACGAGACGTTGCGGATGCCCATCTGGGTCATGCCGACAATGTGATTCATTTCCGAAGCGCGGCGCAGCGGGTTGCCGTGGCCGTAGCGAACACCGTGGCGTTCGTCGACGAAATCCAGGTGCGCATCGAAGTGGATGATGTGGATCGGGCCGCGGCCTTCGAAGGCCTTGATCACTGGCGCGTGCACCGAGTGGTCGCCGCCGAGTACCACCGGCATCACACCGGCATCGAGGATCTTGCGCACGGCGTATTCGGTATTCTTGTTGCTGGTGACCATGTCGGTGTGGACGATGTCGGCATCACCGACGTCGACCATGCGCACGTCTGAGGCGGTGAGGTACATCACGTCATCTTCGTGATCGTAGGCGCCGGCGTGGCCGAAGGAAAACAGCGTCGATGCTTCACGAATCCCGCGAGGTCCGAAGCGTGCGCCGGAGCGCCACTGGGTGCCCATGTCGTTGGGCACGCCAAGCACCGCGACGTCGGCATCCAGTGCATCCCAATCGGTGCACACCGGGGATTTGCCAAAGGTGCAATGACCCACGAATGGCAGGTTCAGGCGACCGGATTCATAACCGTTGTTCGACATTTCTAGCCTCTCCACTTCTTGTTATCGGCTTGACGGACTGCAAGGCGACCGTCGTTGGAAAGACTATGGGCGCAGGTTTTCGTGGAAAAAATGCTAAACATCAGATACTCATATCGGCATTACCGATGCATCCACAGGCGGGAGGTTCCAGGTGATTCAACTGCACGATGTCGATCTGAAGTTGCTCAGAGTGTTTGCGACGATTGTCCGTTGTGGAGGCTTTTCTGCCGCGCAGGCCGCGTTGAATGCAGGCCAGTCGACCATCAGCGAACAGATGACCCATCTGGAAACCCGCCTTGGGGTCAAGCTCTGCCAGCGCGGGCGCAGCGGCTTTCGCCTGACCGAACAAGGGGTGGCGATCCACGAAGCCACACAGCGCCTGCTGTCGGCGGTGGAAAACTTCTGCATGGACGCCGACGTGCTCAAGCAGCACATCAGCGGCAAGCTCAACCTGGGCATCATCGACACCACGATCACCGATCCGGATTCGCCGATTCCGCGCACCACTCAGCGCTTCGTTTCACGGGGCCATGACGTGCACCTGAACGTGTACGTCGGCACCCCGGCGGAACTGGAAGAACGGGTGCTCGACGGCCGCTTGCACCTGGCCATCGGGCACTTCCCGATCCATGTGCCCGGGTTGTTGCAGTCGCCGCTGTATCAGGAAGCGCTGGGGTTGTATTGCGGACGGCGACACCCGTTGTACGGCAACAAGGCGGAAGGCCAGGAGCTGCTCGAAGAAGTCGCTGCGGCGCGGATCGTCGTGCGCGGCTACATGCAGCAACACGACCTCGAACACCTGGGTGTGAGCAAGGCGGCCGCCACCGTGGACAACATCGAAGCCACCGCGATCCTGATCATTTCCGGCGCCTACCTGGGTTTTCTGCCAGAGCACTTCGCCGCCCAGTGGGTCAAGAACGGCGAGATGCACCAGTTGGCCCCGACGAGCCTGCTCCTGAAATCGCCGTTCGATGTGATCACCCGGCGCGGCACCGCACCGCCGCCGATCCTGCAAGCGTTCCTTGAGGACCTGGCCACCAGCACCCGTAAAACCGGCCAGCCGTGATGTGACACTCGCCAAATTCAAATTTTGCCGGGCATACTGATTTCAGTTCGCCAACCTTGCAGGCCCGTCATGCGCATCCACGTCACCTTCATCGACCGCGTCGGCATCACCCAGGAAGTGCTGGCCCTGCTGGGTGGGCGCAGCTTCAATCTGGACGCCGTGGAAATGGTGCCGCCGAACGTCTACATCGATGCACCGACGCTCGGTGCCGAGGTGCTGGAGGAATTGCGCGAGGCGCTTTTCGATGTGCGCGGCGTGCAAGCGGTGACGATGGTCGACATCCTTCCGGGGCAACGTCGGCGCCTGCAACTGGACGCGTTGCTGGCCGCCAGTTCCGACCCGGTGCTGGCGGTGGATGACCGCGGCCATGTGCTGCTGGCCAACCCGGCGCTGATCGCCCTGTGCGGTCGTGAACCGGCCGGTGAATCGCTGACCGCGCTGTTCGATGATCCGCAATTGCAGCGCACGTTGATCGACCAGCATTTCCGCCTGCCCATGCACGAAGTCAGCCTCGGCGGCCAGACCTTGCTGCTCGATGCGATGCCCGTCACCGACGCAGGCGCCCTGCTCACCTTGTATCAACCCAACCGCATCGGCGAACGCCTGTCGGCGTTGCACCATGACCATGCCGAAGGCTTCGATGCGCTGCTCGGTGAATCGCCGCCGATACGTGCGCTCAAGGCCCGTGCGCAAAGGGTGGCGGCCCTTGATGCGCCGCTGCTGATTCAGGGTGAAACCGGCACCGGCAAGGAACTGGTGGCCCGCGCCTGCCATGCCATCAGCCCACGGCACGATGCGCCGTTTCTGGCCCTGAACTGCGCGGCACTGCCGGAGAGCCTGGCCGAGAGCGAGCTGTTCGGCTACGCCCCCGGGGCCTTCACAGGCGCACAACGGGGCGGCAAGCTCGGCCTGCTTGAATTGGCCGATCAGGGCACGGTTTTTCTCGACGAGGTCGGCGAAATGTCGCCCTACCTGCAAGCCAAATTGCTGCGTTTCCTGAGCGATGGCTGCTTCAGGCGGGTCGGTGGCGACAAAGAGGTCCGGGTCAATGTGCGGGTGCTCAGCGCGACCCACCGCGACCTGGAAAAAATGGTCGCCGAAGGACGCTTTCGTGAAGACCTGTTCTACCGCCTCAACGTGCTGAACCTGCAAGTGCCGCCACTGCGCGAGCGCGGTCACGACATCCTGTTGATGGCCAATCATTTCATGCAACAGGCCTGCGCGCAGATCCAGCGACCGCCGTGTCGCCTGGCGCCGAGCACGTTCAGCGCCCTGCTCGGCAACCGCTGGCCGGGCAACGTGCGGCAACTGCAAAACGTGATCTTCCGTGCAGCGGCGATTTGCGAAAACCCGCTGGTCGACATCGACGACCTGGACATTGCCCGCACGGCCGTCGAACGGCAAAACGACGGGGAAGTCGGCAGCCTGGAGGAAGCGGTTGGCGGGTTTGAAAAGAACCTGCTGGAGCAGCTGTATCGCAGCTATCCGTCGAGCCGATTATTGGCTGCACGGTTGCAGACATCCCATAGCGCGATTGCGATTCGCTTGCGCAAGTACGGCATTCCAGCCAAGCCCTGAGTGATCTGCCGGATCACATTTCCCTGTAGGAGCGAGCCTGACAGTCAACATACATTTCAACTGACACGCCCTCATCGCGAGCAGGCTCACGCCTACAGGAGACTGTGTTGCTTCTGCACTTATCGTATGAAAATCGATACAGCGTAGCGAAATCAAGACAATCTCCTTCCCACCCGCCTTTACGGTGTCTGCGCTTACAGCCCTGCTTGCCTGTATTGATTTCAATACAAATGAAATGGCGCGCACTTCACGAAATAAGATCAAGTCATTGATTTAAAACTACTAATTAACCTTGGCACCGCCCTTGCTATCTCAACCTCAGCTCCGCTCGTTGCCCTGCCACGAGCCCTGAATGCGTCCAAAAATAATAAGGAACTGAGATGAGCCAATTGCGTTTCACAGTCGATCACGAATGGCTGCGGCTTGACGCCGATGGCCTGGTCACCGTCGGCATCACGGTGTTTGCCCAGCAAGCATTGGGGGATGTGGTGTTCGTTCAAGTGCCTGAACTGGGCACCTTCGATGCAGGCGCAGAAGTGTCGGTACTGGAATCGGTGAAAGCCGCCAGCAGCATTGGCATGCCGCTGGACGGTGAAGTGGTCGAGATCAACACGACGCTGGAGAGCACCCCGGAACGGGTCAACGAAGACCCGATGGGCGAAGGCTGGTTCTTTCGCTTCAAACCCGCAGATCCTGAAGCTTTGAGCGAACTGCTGGATCAGGACGCCTACGAGCAATTGACTGCAGAACACGCCGACGCCTGAAGCCCCCACGCATTTCCGAATCCGAAAAAGGACCACACCATGTTCAGCAAGCACGACCAGATCAAAGGCTACGACGACGAACTGCTAGCGGCGATGAACGCCGAGGATGCGCGGCAGGAACACCACATCGAACTGATCGCCTCGGAGAACTACACCAGCCAACGGGTGATGGAAGCGCAAGGCAGCGGCCTGACCAACAAGTACGCCGAAGGCTATCCGGGCAAGCGTTACTACGGCGGCTGCGAGCACGTCGATGTGGTCGAACAACTGGCTATCGACCGCGCCAAACAGCTGTTCGGCGCCGATTACGCCAACGTCCAGCCGCACTCCGGCAGCCAGGCGAACGCCGCGGTTTATCTCGCCCTGCTGCAAGCCGGCGACACCGTGCTCGGCATGAGCCTGGCCCACGGCGGTCACTTGACCCACGGTGCCAAGGTGAGTTTTTCCGGCAAGCTCTACAACGCGGTGCAATACGGCATCGATACCAATACAGGGCTGATCGATTACGACGAAGTCGAGCGCCTGGCCGTTGAGCACAAACCGAAAATGATCATCGCCGGGTTCTCGGCTTACTCGAAGACCCTGGACTTCCCGCGCTTCCGTCAGATTGCGGACAAAGTCGGCGCGTACTTTTTCGTCGACATGGCCCACGTTGCCGGGCTGGTGGCGACCGGTCTGTACCCCAATCCCCTGCCCTACGCCGACGTAGTTACCACCACCACCCACAAGACCCTGCGCGGCCCGCGTGGTGGTTTGATTCTGGCCAAGGCCAATCCTGAACTTGAGAAAAAGCTCAACGCTGCGGTATTCCCCGGTGGTCAGGGTGGCCCGCTGATGCACGTGATCGCGGCCAAGGCCGTGTGTTTCAAGGAAGCCCTGGAACCAGGCTTCAAGTCTTATCAAGCACAAGTGATCCGCAATGCCCAGGCCATGGCCGCCGTCTTTATCGAGCGTGGATACGACGTGGTGTCCGGCGGCACGGATAACCACTTGTTCCTGGTCAGCCTGATCCGCCAGGGCCTGACCGGCAAGGACGCCGACGCCGCCCTCGGTCGTGCTGGCATCACGGTGAACAAGAACGCCGTGCCCAACGATCCGCAATCGCCGTTCGTGACTTCGGGCTTGCGCATCGGCACGCCGGCGATCACCAGCCGTGGCTTCAAGGAAGCGCAGAGCATCGCGTTGGCGGGCTGGATCTGCGACATCCTCGATCACTTGGGCGATGCCGATATCGAAGCCAATGTTGCCCGGCAGGCCGCCGCCCTGTGTGCCGACTTCCCGGTCTACCGCGACTGACCACGCGGTGACCCGCTCTTGTAGGAGCCCGGCTTGCCGGCGATGGCGCCCTGAAGGATGTCATCACCGGCAAGCCGGGCTCCTGCAGGAAGCATCAGGGCAAATCACCCTCCCGTTCGCGTACAAGGAAATCACCATGAATGCCATTGTCGAATCGACCGGCAAGAGCCCGGCCAAAGTAGAAATCGGCACCAAACTGCGCGGCGCGGAAAAGGTCGCGCGGATCCCGGTGAAGATCATCCCCACCGAGGAATTGCCGCGCAAACCCGACTGGATTCGTGTACGCATCCCGGTGTCCCCGGAGGTCGACCGCATCAAGCAACTGCTGCGCAAACACAAGCTGCACAGCGTCTGCGAAGAAGCCTCATGCCCTAACCTCGGCGAGTGTTTTTCCGGTGGTACTGCGACGTTCATGATCATGGGCGACATCTGCACCCGCCGCTGCCCGTTCTGCGATGTCGGTCATGGCCGGCCCAAGCCGCTGGACATCAACGAACCGATGAACCTGGCCGTGGCCATCGCCGAGCTGCGCCTGAAGTACGTGGTAATCACCTCGGTAGACCGCGACGATCTGCGCGACGGTGGTGCCCAGCACTTCGTCGACTGCCTGCGAGAAATCCGCAAGCTGTCTCCCGGCATCCAATTGGAAACCCTGGTACCCGATTATCGCGGGCGCATGGACGTCGCGTTGGCGATCACCGCCTCTGAGCCACCGGATGTGTTCAACCACAACCTGGAAACCGTGCCACGTCTGTACAAGGCTGCACGGCCGGGTTCGGATTTCGAATGGTCGCTGGACCTGCTGCAAAAATTCAAACACGCAGTGCCCCATGTGCCGACCAAATCCGGTCTGATGCTCGGCCTTGGCGAAACCGACGACGAAGTCATCGAAGTCATGCAGCGCATGCGCGAGCACGACATCGACATGCTGACCCTCGGCCAATACCTGCAACCGTCGCGCAGCCACTTGCCGGTGCAGCGGTTCGTGCATCCGGACACGTTCGCCTGGTTCGCCGAGGAAGGCACACGGATAGGGTTCAGGAACGTGGCGTCCGGGCCGCTGGTGCGTTCGTCCTATCACGCCGATCAACAACTTCATGGAGGTAGCGACGGTTTCAAGCCATCATGAACAGACTGGTCATGCATGGAGCCGTTCCCGATGCCGCGTTCACCCTGTCTGTTGATGCTGTGCCTGAGCCTCGCCGCACCGTGCATGGCCGACGCGCCAAAGCCCGAGCACATGGTGTACTTGCGCGCCATTGATCCGGGCATCGAGCAAGACATCCGCTACGCCAGCGCCCACAACTTCACCGGGCATGCGCTCGAGGGTTATCGGGCGCCGGAGTGCCTGTTGTCGGTGGACGCCGCCAAGGCCCTCGCCCGGGTGCAAACCGCGCTGAAAGCCGAGGGTTATGGCTTGAAGGTGTTCGACTGCTATCGACCGACCCGTGCGGTGGCGGACATGGGGCGCTTCGCCACCGAGCCGGGTGATCCGCTCAAGCCCGAGTTTTACCCTCGGGTCGACAAGCAAGACTTCTGGCGCCTGGGTTACGTGGCTCGCGTATCCAATCATTCCCGGGGCAACACCGTTGACCTGACGCTGACCGGCCCCGGCGCCCCGCCCGCCGAGACCTGGACGCCTTCCGCCACTCCGGTCGATTGCACCGCGCCTTACGGCCAGCGCTGGAAAGATGGTGCGCAGGACATGGGCACCGGGTTTGATTGCTTCGATGAACGGGCGCATACGGATTCGGCGCAGATCAATGCGACCGCCAAAGCCAATCGCCAGCGGCTCACCCACGCGATGGCGAAAGAAGGATTCAACGGTTACTCCGCTGAGTGGTGGCACTTCACGTACAGCGGGAATACGCCGAAGCCGGATGTGATGGACTTCCCCATTACGCCGTTGCAGCCATGAACCCGCTGATCAAAACCCTGTTGGCGCTGCTCTTTCCATTGGCCGCGATGGCCCAGGGACTCGACGGCAGCGACCAACTCATCGTGGTCACCAGCAAACACTGGAGTGACATCCAGGGCATTGCCCAGCGCTATGAACGGCACGGGCAGACTTTCGAAAAATTCGAAGCACCGTTCGCGGTGGTTCTTGGCAAGAACGGGATGGGTTGGGGTAAAGGACTGCTCGACACTCAATCCCGTCAGGGACCGGTCAAGCAGGAAGGCGATGGCAAGGCACCGGCCGGGATGTTCAAGCTGGGAACGGCATTCGGCTACACCACCACGGCGCAGACAAAATTGCATTACCTCGCCCTGACATCAACCATTGAATGCGTGGATGACAGCGACTCGGCGCGCTACAACGAATTGGTCGACGGAGCCGTCGTCGACAAAGACTGGAACTCATCCGAACGGATGCGCCGATCGGATGAGTTGTACCGCCAAGGCATCGTCATCCAGCACAACACGCCGGCCTCTCCCGCTGCCGGCTCGTGCATTTTCTTTCACATCTGGCGTGGCCCCAGTGCACCGACCCGTGGCTGTACGGCCATGGACCCGGCGAACATTGCGCAGCTGTTCGACTGGCTGGACCCGAGCAAATCCCCGGTGCTGGTGCAACTGCCTGAGGGGCAGTACGAACAGATGCGTGAGCGCTGGAAGCTGCCTGAGCGCTGAACCTGTGGCGAGGGAGCTTGTCGGAACGCCGCATCGCCCCGTTGGGGCGCGAGCGACCCTAAAAGATGGGCCTGCTGCGCAGTCCAGCGGGAGCAAGCTCCCTCGCCACAAAAGCTCCTTCGCCACAAAAGCCCCTCGCCACAAATTCGGGTATCAACCCCGCTCAGCAACCACCGCACTCATCGACGGCTTGGCCAGCGCGTAATACATCACACCCGGCACCAGCAGCCCGACAATCCACGAAATGTCCACGCCACCCAACTGCGCGACCATCGGCCCGGAGTAGAAATGGGTGTCGACAAACGGCAGCTGAATCAACACGCCAATCACATACACGCTGATCCCCAGCACGTTCCAGCGACCATAACGCCCGTTCGGGTCGGACAGTGCCGGGATGTCGTAACGCTCCTTGTTGATGAAGTAGTAATCCACCAGGTTGATCGCGCTCCACGGTGTGAAGAACGTCAGCAAAAACAGGATGAAGTACTTGAATGAGCTGAGGAACGAGTACTGCCCCAGCAATGCCACGGTGGTCGACGCCGCGACAATCAGCAGCACAAACAGCATGCGCTGCCCGGCGGTGATTTCCAGGCGTCGGCGAAAACCGCTGATGATGGTCGCCACGCACATGAAGCTGCCATAGGCATTGAGCGTCGACACCGTGACCTTGCCGAACACGATGCTCAGGTACAGCAACGACGCGATCACGCCGGTACTGCCCAGACCGACAATGGTCGCCACTTCATGCCCTCGGAAATTCGCCCCCGCCAACGCAGCGGCGAACACCCCCAGCACCATCGAAGCCTGCGCCCCGAGCACGGTGCCCAGGCCGACGGCGGCGAAGGTTTTCCATGACGACGTTTTGCTCGGCAGGTAACGCGAGTAGTCCGCCACATAGGGCCCGAACGCGATCTGCCAGGACGCCGAGAGCGACACCGCCAACAGAAAAGTGCTCCAGCCAAAATGACGGTTGTCGAGCAATTGGCCGATGTCGTTGAGGGTCAGCAACCGGGTGAACAAGTAGACGAAGGCGATGATGCCCAGCACGCTGGCCACCCGCCCGACCAGGTGAATCACCCGGTAACCGAAGATCGTCAGGAAGGCGATGCACGCCGCGAAAATCAGGATGCCGGCGCTGTCGCTGACGCTGATCAACTGCGCAATCGCCTGCCCCGACAACACCGCACCGGTGGCGCTGAAGCCGAGGTACATCAGGCACACCAGGACAATCGGGATGGCCGCGCCGTACACCCCGAACTGCACACGACTGGAGATCATCTGCGGCAATCCCAGCTTCGGCCCTTGCGCCGCGTGCAGCGCCACCACGGCACCGCCGAGCACTTGCCCGATCAGCAAACCGATCAGCGACCAGAACACATCACCACCCAGCACCACGGCCAAAGCGCCGGTGACGATGGCGGTGATTTGCAGGTTGGCGCCAAGCCACAAGGTGAACTGGCTGTAGAGGCTGCCGTGGCGTTCGGCCTCGGGAATGAAATCGATCGAGCGGGACTCGAACAACGGACTTCGTTGCGCACTCATGACGGTGTTTCCTTTGTGGAACTGTTTTTGTTGTCAGGAAAAGGACTTAGAACGTCTTGGTAGCGCTGGCGACAACGGTTGCCGAGCACAGGTCGTCATAGCCGTACCAGCCGGAACATTCGCTTTTCGACAGATCGGTGTCGACGTAGCTCAAGCCCCAGGTCACACCGACGAAGTCGCGGGTCAGTTTGGCTTCCCACTCGTAGTAAGACTCGCGGTTATCGCCACTGGCGGTCCAGAACGCCGGGTCTTTTACATCGTTGCGGCCAAAGCGCAGGTCCAGGCCGACTTCGGCCGGCAAGTCGATTTTGTAGCTGAGGTAGGTGTAAAGGGTGTCCTGGTCCTCGCCGAAGAAATTTGGCGTGTCCTCTGAGTAATAGGCACCCAGCTTCACGCCGTACACGTCGAGAACCGCGTACACCTCGCTGAGGTTGAATTCGGAGTTTTTCGGGTAGTCGTACTTCATGTAGCCGAGGTCCAGGCTGATCGCATCCGTCGCCTGCCAGTAGTAACCCGCGTAGTAATCACGTTCCTGCCGGGTGTCATAACCGCCACCGAAATCGACGCTGGAAGTCCAGGCGCCGATGTACAGGCCGCTGCTGTGCAACAACGTAGCCCCGCCCTGCACTGCCGGATCGCCCAGGGATTGTGAAATGCCCCGGGTGCGGTAATCGCTGACGACGCCGAGGGTCATCTCCAGGCTGAAATCATCGTTGAGGGTCAGGGCCTGGCTGGTCAGGGGGATCAGTGCCAGTGTCGCGAGGGTCAATGCTGAAAATGCGTTCATACAGTTCTCTTGTTGTTATGACGTACGGGGAATTTCAGGCATGGCGAAGCCTGGCCCCTCGCGCTACGAGGGGCTGGCCGTTTTCTACAGGTGTCGGGTGTACGCAGGTCAGGACGCGGGGGCGTAGACTTGCTTGCCGGCGAAGAAGGTCTTCAGGACTTTGGTTTCGAACAGTTCGTCATCGCTGACCTTGAACACGTCGCGGTCGAGGATGATCAGGTCAGCCTGTTTACCCGGTGCCAGCGAACCGATCTGCTGCTCCAGGCGCAAGGCTTTCGCCGCGTTGATGGTGTAGGCGTAGAACATGGTCTGGCGGTCGATGCTTTCCTTGGCATTGAGCACACCCAACGGCCCTTTGCGCGTGCTGGCCTGGGCGATGGCGTTGAACGGATTAGCGCTCGACACCGGCCAGTCGCTGCCACCGGCAATCATCGCACCAGCGTTATGCAAGGACCGCGCGGGATACTGGTAACCGTAGGCAAACGCGCTGATGTAAGGCTTGACCAGTTCGACGGTGTAAGACTCGCCGGTGGCCCACAGCAGTTGCATCGAGGCGATCACACCCAGTTGCTTGAAGCGTGGAAACTCCTTTGGATTAACCAATTGCAAGTGCGCGACGCTGTGCGGCACCGGCGTCGGGCTGAGCTTGCGCGCATACGCCACGCCATTGAGCGCCTCACGCACTGCGCGGTCGCCGACGGCGTGCATGTGCATGATCCAGCCGCGTTTTTCCGCCGCCACCACCAGTTCGCCAAAGTGCGCCGGGTCGGTCAGCAGTTGGCCGTCCTTGTGGCTGTTCTTGTACGGCACGACAACCGCCGCCGTTTGTCCCGGGAACTCGAGAATGCCGTCGACAAATATCTTCACACCGGGGAACGTCAGGTTAGGCACGCCTTCGAATTGCTTCATCACCGTGGCAATCACTTCCAGGTCGGCGGGTTTGCTTTTCGGGTTGGTGACCATCAACGCGGCGACGTGGGCGCTGAGTTCGCCGTTCTGCGACAGCTCCTTGTACAGCGGCAGTACGCCGACACTTTCCGCGGTCGCGTGGAAATCGAACAGCGAATCCTCACTGCCGCCGTTCGCCGCCGCGTCCATCCAGGCCGTGACGCCGTATTGATTGTTGATTTTCACCGCCTCGCGAGCGGCTTTGAGCATCGCTTCCGGGGTAGGTGCCGGAACACCGTTGCGCACCACGTCCCAGCGGGATTCGGCAAAGTAGCCGTTAGGGGTGAAGTCCGCTTCATGGCCGATGTAACCGCGCTCTTTCTCCGGCAGGCTTTTCACCAGCGCCGCGTCGATGTTCAAGCGCTTGAGCATCGCGTTGTTGGCCCAGCCGGTGTGGCCGTCGATGCCGCTGAACACAATCGGCTGATCGGCCCAGCGTCCCTGGTTGAACACCTTGCCCAGTTCACGGGCTTTCTCCCAATAGGCCGAACTGACCCCGGCCACGCTGATCACGTCACCGGACCGGGCACGCCCGGCCTTGTCCTCTTCGATCAACCATTGCTCCAGTTCCGGCATGGGTTTGACCTCGTCCAGCAGGTTGGCTTTCATGCTGTCGAAAGCGCCCGAGACCGGGTGGCTGTGGGTGTCGATCATGCCAGGCATCAAGACTTTGCCCGCCAGGTCGATGCGCTGGGTCTTGGCATCGGCCAGGGCATTGATTTCGGCATCGCTGCCGGCTTTAAGAATTTTGCCGTCCTGGACTGCCACGGCTTGCACCAGGCCTTGGCCAGGCTCGGCAGTGAAGACCTTGCCGTTGAACAACACCAGGTCGGCGGCGGCCATCGCCGGCACCGAGGAGATGGCCAACGCAGCGGCCAACAGGTTTGGAATCAATCGCATCAGAACGCTCTCTGGTTTTTTATTGGGCGGATCGGGAAATGACAGACTGGGAAGCGACTTGCGGCGCAGTCCCCTGAAACGGTGCCTTGGCCCACACGACCTTGCCGCCAACCACCGTCAGCAGCACCTGGTTACGGCCGAGTTCTTCCTCGGGCACCTGCATGAAGTTCTTGTCCAGCACGATCAGGTCGGCGAATTTTCCGACTTCGAGCGAGCCGACCACCTTGTCCAGTTTCAACTGTTCGGCGGAATTGAACGTGATGCTGCGCAGCACATCGCTGCGCGACAGCGCCGGGTCGGCGTTCAACCGTCCTGCGTACTTGAGGCCATAGCTGTGCGGGTTGGTCGGATCGCCGGAGCGAGTCACACCGACTTTCAGCGCAAGGAACTCATCGAGGGGATCGACCGGCCAGTCGCTGCCATACGCCACTCGGCCACCGGCGCGGGCGATGCTGCCCGAGGGTTCCATGCGCGCAAAACGTGCGGCGCCCAAGTGCTCGTTGGTGCCGTCGACCGTGGACGGTGCTTGCTGGGCCCACTGGAAAGACATGTTGGCGGTGACGTCGAGTGCCTTGAAGCGCGGATAGTCTGCGGGGTCGACCGACTCGGCATGGGTGATCGCCGGGCGAAAGCCGTTGCCAGGCAGTTGCTGGCGCACGTACTCGATGCCATTGAGCGAGTCACGGACTGCGCGGTCACCGGTCGCGTGCAGGTGCGGATCCAGACCCGCCTGCGCCGCTTGCAGCAACAATGGCTTGAGCACTTGCGGCGGGAAATACAGCTCGCCGACGTTGTGCCCCGGCGTCCATTTCGGTGCTGCCTCGGAGCCGGTGTTGCTCAGGTAGGGGCTCAACATGGCGCCGGTGTCTGCCGGGGCATTGATGATGCCGTCCATGAACAGTTTGACGTGACGCATGTTCACGCCCGGTGCGACCTTCACTTCGCCCTGATCGAAAGTGCTGGCCAGTGCCTTGGCCTCGGCGATGGTTTTCGCCGGGTCGGCGATGGCGGCTGCGGGGTCAAGCTTGATCGCCAGCAAGGCCCGGGCAGTCAGCTCGCCGGACTTTTGCAGGCTGGTGAAGGCTTTGCCATTTTCCGGTCCTGACAGCGCGTCGAAGAAACTGGTGATGCCTTGCTGGCGCATGGCGTCGAGGGCGGCACGGATCTGATTGAGTTTTTCCGCTTCGGTGGCTGCTGGCACCACGGCGGCCATCGACTCGGCGGCGCCGTCTTCGCAGATGCCGTTCGGGTTGCCGGCGCTGTCACGGCGGTACTTGCCGTCTTCTGGGTCGGCGGTGCTCTTGCTGATCCCGGCCACTTCCAGGCCCCGGGAGTTGGTCAGGATGGTGTGGAAATCGGTGGAGCGCACCTGAATGGGGCGTTTGGTCTTGAGCGCGTCCAGGGTCGATTTGTCGGCGTCGCCGTCGAGCCCGGTCATGCCCATGCGGTCCCAACTGCCGACTTCGAGCCACACGTCCGGGCCCTTGTCCTTGTCGGCATCGAGGCAGGCCTGAATATTCGCCTGGAACTGCGCACGGGTCAGGGTCTGGTATTTCAGGTCGCACAAGGTTATGGCGCGACCGCCGTCACCCGGGTGCATGTGCGCATCGACGAAGCCCGGCATCAGCATGCGCCCGCCCAGGTCGATCAGTTGCGTCTGTTTGCCGATGTAGTCGTCAAGACCCGCGTCGTTGCCGACATAGACAATCTTGCCGCCCGAGACCGCAATCGCCTGCTGCACGGAGTTCTGGCCATCGACGGTGTAGACGTAGCCATTGCGCATGACCAGGTCGGCGGGTGTCGCCGCCAACGCCATGCCGGAAAATGCCGTCGTCGCCGCAATGGCAACAAAAAGCCTGGAAAGTCTCAAATGCCTCACCCCTGTTCTTATTGTTTTGAAGCGGCCCGAAGCGACTGCACAAGCCCCTGATAGACAGGGCCTACCCTATAGGGCGCAGCGCTCGAATGGACCTCTGCAAATGAGGAGGGGTGAGGCAAATAGTTGAAATAACGCGATTAATCGCGGCGCGCAGACTCCATCAGCGAACCGGGCGAACGCAGGACCGAACCGAGTTCAACCTTGCTTTTCACGCCGAGCTGCAAATAGCAATTGCGCAGATAAGTACGCACGGTCGCCGGGCTCAGGGACAGCAGTTTGGCGATTTCCTTGTAGGAGTGACCCGCGGCGAACAACATCGCCGCCGTGCGCTCCCGAGGCGCCAGGCCTTCGGCCCGCGACGGTGCTTCGAGGGACAAGATGACATGTTCGGCATTGGGGCTCAGGGTCAACGCGCAACGCCCCAGACGCACCACGCAGGGTGCTTTTTGCAACTGCGAGACGACTTCGACCGGCAGCATCGAGCCGTTCCAGCCAGGCAGTTCACGTTGAATCGCCGCACACAGTCGCGCTCCGACATACAGCAGGCTGCCATCCATGCGCGCAATGCCGAAGTCGCTCGCGCCATCATCGGTATCGAAGCGAATCATGTCCTGCACCTGAAACCGCCACAGCTGGAACAGGTGATCACAGAACGCCGAAAACAGTTCGGCTTCGTGTTCATCGAAATGCTGTTCATGCTGGCCGCGGTAGAGACAGACGAAGAACATCAAGCCACTTTCGGGCAACTCAAAGGTGATGCTCATCAAGTGGTAGAGATCGTAGCGCCGGGCGAAATCGTTGACCGCCTCGCACGGGTCGTTGAATCCCATATCACGCACCACCTCGCCGGGCTGGCTCAGGGTGGCATGGGAGAACTGATCGTTGGCCGCGACCGGATGCCATTCGGCGGCAAAGGATTCAGGGAGGTTGATGCTGCCGTGCATCCAGCTCTGCGGTGCAACATTGGGACCCGCTGTGGACATCTCGCCCCACCAGGCCGACGCGAACGGCACCAGTTGACCGAAGGCCTGCAAACCTTCGGCGATAAACCGCGATGCACCGCTTTCCCGCGCCAGCCGTCCAACGTGCAACACGCAGCGATTGAACGCCTTCAGCGTGGCCATGGACGTGTTGTCACCGGCCTTGATCCCCTCCTCCATCATTGCGATCCCGTTCACTGCATGGTTTTTGTTTTTTATCGTCTGGACGATGCCATAGGCCCGGGAATGGGTCCAGCTCACTTTGACATCAGCAGTTACAAACCGCTGTTCAGCCCGTACAACGAGGGTCGGCGGTCCTTATGCAGATCATTGCCCGCGCTGATACGCTTGTTGCGCGCTTCGGCGAGATTCAGCGTCGCCAGCAAAATTTGCTCGCCGCCCTGCTCCGCCGGCCCGGCCAACGGATAACCGTCGGCATCGACAATGACCGAGCCCTGCACCCAACCGACACCACGCTCGTGACCGTAACGGTCACACGCGGCGATGAACATGCGATTGACCGAGGCATTGGCCTGCACTCGCAGGACTTCGGCCGGACGCTCGGTTTGCGGTCGCGGGCCGTCGGGCCAGTTGACCGGGGCGCACAGCAAGTCAGCGCCAGCCAGTGCGGGCAGACGAACCCATTCGGGGAACTCCAGGTCGTAGCAAATCAGCATACCGAGGCGTCCATGGACGGTCTCAACCACCGGGGGGGCGGCATCGCCGGGAGTGAAGAGGTCCTTCTCGGCATCCCACAAATGCGCCTTGCGATACACCGCCCGCAGCCCGTTGGCGTCGATCATCGCTGCGCTGTTGGCCAGTCCGTCACCTTCCAGGCGCTCGCAGAATCCGCCAACGATCACCAGGTTCAACTCGCAGGCCAGCCCTTGCCACAACTGCAACGTTGGCCCATCGACCGTTTCCGCCAAAGACAGCGCTTCCTCACGATCGGCAAACAGGTAGCCGCTCTGTACCAGTTCGGGCAGCACTACGACTTGGGCGCCCTGATGGGCCGCCTGACGAATCGCACGCTCGGTGAGTGTGCGGTTGTAGGCCAGGTCGCCTATTTTCGGCGCCAGTTGGCAGCAGGCGACGACGGTATTTTTCGTGCTGTTCAACGCCCTGCCTCCGCAGATGAATGGGTCATGGCGACAATATCTTGCTCGGTCAGCGCATCGATCACTCGACGTTCGGCCACCAGGTCAAGCGAGCGGCTGAGCAGGTAATACGTCAGGCCCGAGACCGCCAGCCCCACCAGCCAAGCGATGTCCACGCCTTCCAGCACTCGTGCCAGTGGACCGACGAAGACCTCTTTGCCGGCGGCGGCGTCAAAAATGTAGAAAAACGGCACCATGGCGGCGAAGCCGATCAGGTAGGAAACGATGCCGCGAAATTGCCAGGCGCCGTAGATGCCCTTCGGCGTGAAGAAATGCGGGATCGCGTAGCGACCTTTTCGCACGAAGAAGTAATCCACCAGATTCACAGCTGTCCACGGCACGAGGAAGTACAACAACAACACAAGGAAGGTGTTCAACAGGGCGATGCCGTCACCTTTGATCGACAGCACGCAGGTCAGCAGAATGAGGCTGATCACACTGATCGACAGCACGCGGGCGCGGGGTGTCGGGGTAATTTTCCGGATCGAGTCGACACCGGTCAGCAGTGTCAACATGGCACTGTAGGTGTTGAGCGCAATGATCGGCAAAAAGCCCAGCACCGAGACAATCACCAGCAGATTGCCCAACCCCGGCACCATCGACGAGCCGACCTGATTCAACGCAACCAGCGCATCCGCGGCTTTCAACTCCTGAGCCAGCCACGCACCGAGACCGATCATCCAGCTGCCCGACAACGAGGCGCCGATAAACACCGCTGCGATGAGTTTTTTTCGGCTGGTATTTTTCGGCAGGTAACGGGAATAGTCGGACACGTACGGCGCATAGGAAATGTTGTAGCTGGCGCCGATGGCAAACAGCGTGGCGAAGGCGACCCAGTTGAAACCGAGATCGGTCGCCGGGGTAACGCCTTCGGAACCTGCACCGAACATCAGGGCGATGGTCACCAGCGCGTACAGCGGCAAGGTCGCGAGCAACGCCCACTTGAACGCCTTGTGCATCAGGTCGTGGCCGTAGATCGATAACAACGCGCCGATCAGTACCACAGTCACGGCGACGATGGTCGGGTCGATGCCGAACACGTGTTCCAGGCCGTTCATGATCAGCGAGATGTTCACGACGTTAAAGCCGACAAATACAAACATCGTCGCCATCAAGGCCAGGATCACCCCGCGATAGCCGAACTGGGCGCGGGACTGGATCATCTGCGGCAGGCCCATTTCCGGCCCTTGGGAACCGTGAAATGCCATAAAGATGGTGCCGAACATGATGCCCAGCGCGCCAGCCAACAGGGTCCACATCGCCGACAAGCCAAGGCTCGGGCCGACGAAACCGATGGAGATGGTGAAGAAATGGAAGTTGCCGAGAAACCAGAACGGCCCCTGGCTGCTGAGTTTGGCGTGACGCTCGTTTTCCGGAATGTAGTCGATGGAATGGCCTTCGATGGCCAACCCGCCGCTCGCCTCGGTGGCGTGCGCAGACACTGGGGAACCTGACATACGATTGTTCCTATGCAGTTATTTATTGTTTTTGTGGGCGTTGCGCTCGTTTCGAGGTCTGGATCAGGTGAAACTCCAGAAAAATCTGACGATGACGCTGCTTTCACGGCAATGTAGGCCGTCGAACAGAGCGATAAAATATCGCAGGCACACTGTTCACATAGATAAAGACCTATGTAACGCGCATCGGGAGCGACCATGCTGGGAACTGTAACGGAACTGGATCTGCGCTTGATCCGGGTATTTCTGACCGTCGTTGAGGCGGGCGGGATCTCGGCGGCACAAACCGCCCTCAACACCTCGCAACCGACCATCAGCGCGCAATTGGCCACGCTTGAGGCGCGGGTTGGTTTTCGCTTGTGCGAGCGCGGGCGCGGCGGGTTTTCGGTGACGCCCAAGGGGGAGCAATTCATCGAGGCGGCTCGCCGTCTGCTGGCCGCGGCTGAAGGATTTCGAGTCGAAGTCCAGCACATCAACCGTAAAGTCTCGGGCAACATCAACATCGGCCTGCTCGGGCAGATCGACCCGGTCGCGAACAAGAAAATCGGCCTGGCAATTGCGCGCCTGAGGGCCCGGCACGAAGGCTTGTATTTTCACTTCACCGAACTGTCGTCGTCGTTGCTGGAAGAGAAAATCATCAACGGCCACATCGACCTGGCCATCGGTTACTTCTGGCACCGTTTGCCCAACATCGATTACGTCCCGTTGTTCGAGGAAACCCAGATCGCCTACTGCGCACCATCGCATCCGCTGTCCGAACGGGCGGGCGCCTTGACCCGTGCGGATGTCAGCACATTTGACTGGGTCTGGCCGAGCCATCCCCTGCCGGAAATGCCCGCCCCCACCTCAATCGAACGCCTGACCGTGCTCACCGACAGCATGGACGGCGCGGCGCTGTTGATCCTGTCGGGCCAACACCTTGGTTTTTTACCGCAGCACTACGCGGCCAGGCATGAACAGTTGGGGCAATTGCATCCGTTGAATCCGCAGCTGCTGCGTTATGAGGTGGGGTTTCATGCGGCGGTGCGTCACTCGGCGCGCCAGCGGGATCTGGTGAGCGCGTTTCTCAATGAGCTGATCGATATCTTCGGAGTACCGTAGCTCCTGCAGGAGCAAGCTTGCTCGCGATGGCGGTGGATCAGCGGACATCGATGTTGGATGGGCTGACCTCATCGCGAGCAGGCTCGCTCCTACAGGGTTGTGGGTGTACGCAAGCTCTGCGGACAACGGAAATTCACTGCAGGAGCAAGCTTGCTCGCGATGGCGGTGGGTCTGCGGACATTGATGTTGAATGGGCTGGCCTCATCGCGAGCAGGCTCGCTCCTACAGGGGAGAGGGGTGGGTTCAGAAGTGGATGTCTTGGGCCGGGATCACGTCGATTCGCGCCACCGAGCCACTCAGGTGCGCCAGGTCCTTGTTGTGTTCGGTGATGATGTCTTCGGCGGTGAGATTGCCGTTGTCGACGGTCGAATGCGCGTCGGCCGCCAGCACCACGTCGTAGCCTAGCTTCAACGCCTGACGCACGGTGGCGTTGACGCAGTAATCGGTTTGCAGGCCGCAGATGATCAGGCGTTCGAAGTCCTCTTTCGGCAACAGCTGCTGCAGATTGGTCTGGTAGAACGAATCCCCGGTGGTCTTGCGTACGCGATGATCCTTGGGCGAGGTTTGCAGCCCTTCGGCCAGTTGCCAGCCAGCGGCGTTATGGGCCAGTGGGCTGCCTGTTTCCTCATGCTGGATCAGCACCACCAGAACCCCGGCGTCGCGCGCCCGGGCGCTGAGTTCGTTGATGGTTTTGATGACACGTTTGATTTCAAAGCATTCATATTCGCCCGAGCACAGCGCCTGCTGGACGTCGACGATTAACAACGCAGTGGTCATGATTTCCTTCCTTGAATTGTCGATGGATCAGGGGACGAACATAGGCCCGCCCCCCCTTTAAACACAACCCTCAATAACCCAGCGACAAGCCCGTGTTACGCCGCGGATCGTTGGCCCCGTAGAAACGGTTGTTGCCCACCGGTTTGCCACCCAACGATGGCGCGCCTACAAGGATCGCCGCCAAGTGGTTGGCATCCTGCGGACCTGCAAACTTGTGGCCCCAGCTTTCGAGGATTTTCACCGTGTCCGGGCTGGTAGTGAAAGCCTCCAGGTTGGTTTCCTCCGGCAGCCACTGCTGGTGGAAACGCGGCGCATCGACCGCTTCCTGGATGTTCATGCCGTAATCGATCACGTTGAGCATGGTCAGCAACGTCGCAGTGATGATGCGACTGCCGCCCGGCGTGCCGACCACCATCACCACTTTGCCGTCCTTGGTGACGATGGTCGGGCTCATGGACGACAGCGGCGCCTTGCCGGGCGCGATGGCGTTGGCCTCGCCCTGCACCAGGCCGTACATGTTCGGCACGCCGATTTTCGAGGTGAAGTCGTCCATTTCATCGTTGAGGATGACCCCGGTCTTGCTCGCCATGACGCCCGCCCCGAACCAGTCGTTGAGGGTGTAGGTCACCGACACCGCGTTGCCCCATTTATCGACGATGGAATAATGCGTGGTGTTGCTGCCTTCGTGGGGGGCTACGCCCGGTTTCAGCTCGCTGGAGACCGCAGCTTTTTGTGGGTTGATCGCCTCGCGCAGTTTGGTCGCGTAGTTCTTGTCCAGCAGATGGGCAATCGGATTCTTCACGAAATCCGGGTCGCCCAGGTAGCTGTTGCGGTCCACATAGGCATGGCGCATCGCCTCGATCTGATAGTGCATGCCCTGGGCCGAGTGATAGCCCAGATCCTTCATCGGATAGCCTTCGAGGATGTTCATGATCTGGCAGATCACCACGCCGCCGGAACTCGGAGGCGGTGCGGAAACCACGTGATAACCCCGGTAATCGCACTCGATCGGCGCCAGTTCACGGGTTTTGTATTTGTCGAGATCGGCCTGGGTGATGATGCCTTTGTTGGCCTGGCTGGAGGTAACGATGGCGTCGGCTACCCAGCCTTTATAGAAACCGTCGCTGCCCTTATCGGAGATTTCCCGCAGGGTTTTGCTCAGGTCCTTTTGCACCAGTTTCTGGCCGACTTTCATCGGCTCGCCGTTGCTGAGGAAGATTGCGCCGGAGTCCTTGATGTCTTTCTTGAACACGTCGGTGGCGTAGTCCAACAGATCGACGTCGCCCTGCTCCAGGACGAAACCGTCTTCAGCGAGTTTGATGGCCGGTGCAATGATTTCCTTGCGCTGCTTGGTGCCGTACTTGGACAGCGCCAGCTCCATACCCGACACCGTGCCCGGCACACCGACAGCCAGGTGACCACGGGTACTCAGGTCCGGGACGACATTGCCGTCCTTGTCGAGGTACATGTTGGCGGTCGCGGCCAGTGGGGCTTTTTCGCGGAAGTCGAGGAAGGTCTTGCGCCCGTCAGCCAGTTGAATGGTCATGAAACCACCGCCGCCGAGGTTGCCTGCGGCGGGATAGACCACCGCCAATGCATAACCCACCGCGACGGCGGCATCGACAGCGTTACCACCGTTTTTGAGCACATCCACACCGACATGGCTGGCCAGGTGCTGGGCAGTGACCACCATGCCGTTTTCCCCGGTAGCCGGGGCCACGGAGGCAGCGTGGGCAGTCAGGCAGCTGAGCGCCAACGAGGTCGCAATCAGCGTTTTGGCAAAAGGTTCGTACTTCATGGGTCGTTCTCTTCTTTTTATTGAGTAGGAAAACTCGTCAAAAACAGTATCCAAGTATGGTCGGGATTACATATTGCGCCTCCCCATCGAGGCAGTATCCTTAACGCTTGTTCAGCTATTTCCCACAGGCATTGGCATGACCTTTACCTACATCGCAATTCCCTCCCCAGTCGGTGAGTTGAAGCTGGTCGCGAACGGTTCAAGACTGGCGGCCATCCTCTGGGAAAACGATAAACCCGGCCGGGTGCGGCTCGGTCCGATGAGCGAAGCTGCGGACAATCCGATCCTGGTGCAAACCACCCGGCAGCTACGGGAATATTTTTCCGGCAGCCGGACTCGGTTCGAGCTGGACCTTGATTTTGTCGGGACGGAATTCCAGAAGAAGGTCTGGGCAGCGCTGCTGACCATCCCGTTCGGCGAGACCCGCAGCTACAGCCAGATCGCCGAACAGATCGGCAACCCGTCGGCGGTCAGGGCGGTGGGGGCAGCGAACGGCAAGAACCCGATATCGATTGTCGCGCCGTGCCATCGGGTGATTGGCGCGTCAGGCAAGCTCACCGGGTTTGCCGGTGGGCTTGCGGCGAAGGAGTTGTTGCTGACGCTGGAAGGCGGACATTGGCCCGGAACACCCCGCCTTCCAGGTTTTTAGTCTGTTTGAGGTGGCGGTGTCGGGTTCAATATCGCCTTCGCTGGCAAGCCAGCTCCTACAGGAATTTGACTATGACATCCGATCTGTAGGAGCCGGCTTGCCGGCGAAGGTGGCTGACCGGCATATCAGGCCATCTGCGCTTTGTATTCCTTTTCGTACTGCCCGGCTAACGACTCTTTCTGTTTGTCGTCGAGCAACTTGCCGGCCATCTGGAAGAATTTCTGCTCCTCCTCCTTGAGGTGGTGATGAACCTTTTCTGACAGTTTCTTCGCGGTCGCCAGCCAGGCGGGACTGGACATCTCGGTTTCGTCCAGTGCCTCCATCATTTCGTCCATCTCGTGATGTTCGGCAATCCCATGGCGGCTGAGCTCCACGCCATTGTCGAGTTCCATCAACGGGATGTAAAAATGCCGCTCTTCAGCGGTTTCGTGGGCCTGGAGTTCCGCCTTGAGCTGCTTGTACGCCTCGACCCGCTCAGGGCTGTCGCCGCTGGTATGAAGCAGCGCCTTGGCATACGTCCGTTGGCGTTCGTGGCTTTCACGCAAGGCTTCGAAAATGTTCACGGAATGTCCTCATCAGCCGCGCTCTGGAATGACGCGTCTTAATCAATGACATCTGCGCCTTGGCGAGGGTTCCTCCGACATTGCGGTGATGGAACATTGGCGGTGAGCACGTTAGGCTGGGGTTTCACCGCCATAAGGATATAGCCATGAACCTGCGTATCGAACGCAAGCACAACCCCACCTTGGAAGAACGCGAGGCGATCCTCGTGCCGTTACGCGCCTACAACACCTCGAAGTCGGCAAGTCCTCCTCCGGAACATATCGCGTTGCTGATACGCGACGACAACGACGACATCGTCGGCGGCGTTTACGCCCGATTGTTTTATCAATGGTTGTTTATCGATTTGCTGGCGGTGCCGGAACAGGCCCGGGGACAGGGCATGGGCACGAAGCTGATGCAGATGGCCGAAGACCTGGCGCGGGAAAAGGAATGCGTCGGTCTGTGGCTGGAAACCTTCGAGTTCCAGGCACCGGAGTTCTACAAGAAATGCGGCTATAGCGAGATCGGCCACATCGCCGATTACCCTCCAGGGCACAAGCACTTCTTCTTTCAGAAGCGCCTGACCTACTGACGCCACACATCCCCTGTAGGAGCGAGCCAGCTCGCGATGGTCGTCAACGATAACGCTGTGAATCGATATCCCGCGGCGTATTCGAAT
>NZ_JAUHUK010000029.1:0-63258 GCF_030417915.1 Pseudomonas sp. C32
CCGCATAAAGCAAAGGATCGCAGCCCACGGGTACGTTTTAGGTAGGAGCTGCCGAAGGCTGCGATCCTTTGATCTACAAAAAAGGGCCGATCTGTCTATTCAACAGATCGGCCCTTTTTCAGTCGACGTAAACGTCAGACATGCTCACTGCTTTTCGAATGCAGCGCTGGCGACTCTCCATGACCATGACCATGCCCATGGTCAGGCTCAACAATTGGAATCTCCTTGCCATCGCAGTCATGCAGTTTGCCGTCGCTGAAGTAGTCGCCTTCACGCAACGCTGCCAGATCCTGATAGCGCAGCACCCGCTCGGTACCTGCCGCAAACACCGACTGCTGGTCGGAGTTACCCGCCGTGAGGTGGTTGAAAGCCAGGTTGAGCAAGATAGCCATGATCGCCGAAGAACTGATGCCCGAATGGAAGATGGTCGCGAACCAGCTCGGGAAATGATCATAGAAGTTCGGTGCCGCGATCGGGATCATGCCGAAGCCGATCGAAGTGGCGACAATGATCAAGTTGACGTTGTTGCGATAATCGACCTTGGACAGGGTACGGATACCACTGGCTGCGACCGTACCGAACAACACGATACCGGCACCACCGAGCACCGAAGTCGGCACCGCAGCGATCACTCGTCCCATGAACGGCAACAG
The DNA here is from genome assembly GCF_030417915.1 of Pseudomonas sp. C32. NCBI lineage: Bacteria > Pseudomonadati > Pseudomonadota > Gammaproteobacteria > Pseudomonadales > Pseudomonadaceae > Pseudomonas > Pseudomonas sp. C32. The sequence goes on from NZ_JAUHUK010000029.1 coordinate 654, forward strand.
GCCCAGGACCACCAGGAATACACCGCCAGTGGCAACCACGTATCGGCTCTTGATCCCGGTGACCGCCACCAGCCCGACGTTCTGGGCAAAGGCACTCTGAGTGAAGGAGCCGAAGATCGGTGCAATCATGCTCGACAGCATGTCGGCACGCAGGCCGTTGCCCAGACGCTTGGAGTCAACCTTGGTGTCGATGATCTCGCCCACCGCCAGGATGTCGGCGGACGTTTCCACCAGCGTCACCATCACCACAATGCACATCGACAGGATCGCGGCGAAGTGGAAGGTTGGCATACCGAAGTGGAACGGGGTCGGGAAGCCGAACATCGGACCTTCGCCAACGGAGGAAAAATCCGCCATGCCGAGGAACACTGCGATGATGGTACCGATGACCATGGCCAGCAGAATCGAGAGACGCGAGATGGTCGCACTGCCGATTTTGCTTAACAGCAGCACCAGTACCAGCGTCACCGCTGCCAGACCGATGTTCGCCACGCTACCGAAGTCCGGCGCATGGCTGTTGCCACCCATGGCCCAGCGAGCGGCCACCGGCATCAGCGTCAAGCCAATGGTGGTGATCACGATCCCCGTGACCAACGGTGGAAAGAACTTGGTGATTCGCGAGAACACCGGCGTGATCAACAAACCTATCAGCGACGCCGCGATGACAGCCCCCAGAATCGACTGGAAGCCACCCTCCCCGCCACTGCTGACAATTGCCACCATGGTGGCGACGCCAGAAAACGACACGCCCTGAACCAGCGGCAACTGACAACCAAAAAACGGTAGACCCAGGGTTTGCAGCAGCGTTGCCAACCCCCCCGCAAACAATGAAGCAGCAATCAACAAACCGATGTCCGCCGGCGACAGCCCGGCAGCCTGACCAACGATCAAAGGCACGGCGACGATGCCACCGTACATGGTCAGAACATGTTGCAGGCCGTAAGCCATATTCGCGCCGATCCCTAGGTTTTCGTCCTCGGGCCGTTTGTGTGAAACATGGGGCGTTTTCATGTTAGGGGGTTCCCTGGTTTTTGTTATGCGCACACTGTATGCAAGACACGGGACAAATGTCTATAGAGTTGTATACAACTTGTCAGTCACAAAATGGATACCGGTCCATTTGTCATGCATCAAGGCGTCAGCCTCGCCGAAACCGAAGCGGTATTTCATGACGAGCGAGCACTGACCATTGAGGACAACCACCACGACGAGCAGCGCTGGATCACCATGGGAATGGATGCAAAAGGTCCTTTGCTGGTCGTTCCGCACATCTACCGCGACCCGAATTTCGTACGAATCAATTCCGCGTGTCTAGCCTGTATACGCGAGCGCCATCAATATCTGGAGGCATGAACAATGAAAGATGAATACGAATTCAGCGATGCCAAGCGTGGGGCGATGGCCACCAGCAAAGGCAAGACACGCATCACCATCATGCTTGATGACGCTGTCATCGAGGCCGCGCGGGCAGTAGCAGAAAGCGAGGGATACGGTTACCAGACGGTGATCAACAACACGTTGCGCCAGGCATTGCTCGGTGGCGACAAAGCAGGCCTGCTCAAAAAAGACATCACGGCTGACGAACTGAAAAACCTCCAGCAAAAACTGACAGAAGCGCTTCGAGAAATTCAACGCGTAATCGAGCCGAGCGTTCAGCCCTGAAACGAAAACGGGCCGATCAATCAGATCAGCCCGATAGGTGTTTACAACGCTGAGCCTACTTCGGCACCTCGATCAATCGTTCGAGCGTCTGCTGCAACTGCGCATGGCCCGGAACACGAATGCCGAACTCGGTCTGCAGCAACGCAATCAAGGCCTGCACATCACTTACCTGCCGCCGCTCGCTGTCCTCGCCGACACGGTGAATGGCGAAACTACCGTTGTTGAGCGTGCGTCGCCAGCCCTCCCCGGTGCGCGCCACCATCAGCTGCCGGGTGAAAGTAGACTCGGGATGGGTCGAGACGTACCAGTTGCCGACCGTGAAATCGATGTCTTCCTGGCGTTGCAGATCGAAGATGTACATGGCGCGCCACTCGTCACCGACAAGAGCGCGCAGGGTGTAGCCGTCGACGTGCGGTTCGATGCGATACGGTTCGTGAGGCGTGAGCTGTTCAACGCGAGAGTCCAGCAGCAGTGGAGCGGTGGGCACCATGCCGCCGAAGCCGACGTCGGTGATGTATCGAATGTCATCGATGATGACCAGGCTCAAGCGATGAGTCCGCGCCGTCCACGCCCCCTCCGGCTGCCCCATCACCACTCGGCCACTGATGGCGCGGGCGTCGTAGCCCAATTCCTGGAGCAAGGCCAGGAACAGATTATTGAGTTCGTAGCAGTAACCCCCACGACCGTCGTGCAGGACTTTTTGCTCGATCGACGGCAGATCGATGAGCACCGGTTCGCCGGACAGCGTGGTGAGGTTTTCAAACGGGAATTCGCCAGTGTGGCGCAATTGAAGCCGTCGCAGGTTTTCCAGGGTCGGCGCTGGCGGCTCATCGAAGCCCAGCCGTTGCAGGTATAACGCAAGGTGTGTGAGGCGTGGTTCGCTCATCGTTCAATCCTTTTGCACGCAAGCGGCGGATCTTTCCGCCAATGGGCGCTATGTATAAGGGATGAACCGGTGCCGCCGACAATTGATTTAGCCAATTGCCCTGCATGAAAAACTCAACGCAGCTTGCGCGAGCTCAACTGTATCCAGGTCGGCGCATGGTCGCTGGCACGGGGTTCGTTGCGCACCCACGCATCGACCCCGGCCTCTTGCAGATAAGGACTCAAGGCGGGATTGAGCAACAGGTGATCGATGCGCAATCCGGAGTTCTTTTGCCAATGCTGACGAAAATAATCCCAGAAGGTGTAGAGCCGATCGTGTGGATACACGTGGCGCAACGAGTCGGTCCAGCCTTGGTCCAGCAGGCGCTGGTAGCACTCGCGGCTCTCCGGTTGCAACAACGCGTCCTTGAGCCAGGAGCGCGGGTTGTAGATGTCCAGGTCGGTGGGCACGACGTTGTAATCACCGGCCAGCACGACCGGATGCTCGCTGCTTTGAAGTGACTCGGCATAGCGGATCAACCGCTCGAACCAGGCCAGTTTGTAATCGAACTTCGGCCCCGGTTGTGGATTGCCGTTAGGCAAATACAGGCAGCCGACCAACACGCCATGCACCGCCGCTTCCAGATAGCGACTATGACTGTCACCTTCATCGCCCGGCAGGCCTCGCCGACTCTCCAGCGGCTGCGCCTCACGCGCCAGAATCGCTACGCCGTTCCAGGACGCCTGACCGTGCCAGATTGCGCCATAACCGGCCGCTTCCAGTTCGGCGACAGGGAACGCACTGTCGACCGATTTCAGCTCCTGCAAGCAGGCGATGTCGGGTTTTTCGCGTTCAAGCCACGCCAACAGGTTTGGCAACCGGGCACGTATGCCATTGACGTTGAACGTCGCGATACGCAGCTTCTTCATGGACGGACTCTCCTGAGGACGAGATGCCCAATGTCTGACACTTGACCCTTTCGGTGGTTGCGTCTGTTGCCCTGTCCAGGCTACGTGCGGCGCCTCAACTGAATCCAGCGCTATCGGCTGCTTTCTTACCCAGGATTCACAGTTGTTTGACCGGTGCCGGGTTCCATTTACCGTTCAACGCATCAAGCTTCGGCCCGTACAAACGCATGGTCAGGTTAAACGGACCTTTGGGCCGGGTGTCAAGCCAGTGAAACACCGTCGAAAAGCCTTCAACGGTCGGAACGCATCAGCGTTTCGACGCCCACCTCTCTCAACAACGTTGCCGTGCAGTTGCGACCCGAATGCTTGGCCCGGTACAACGCCGCATCCGCCCGCTCAATGAACACGTCCATGCTGTCACGCCCGCTCGGCACAAACGAATAGCAACCGAGGCTGATCGTCACATAGCCATGTGGCGAGCCGGTGTGGCTGATGTTTTTGTCGATGACATTGCGGCGGATTTGCTCGGCAATGGTCATGGCGCCATGGATGTCGGTATCGGGCAGCAACACGGCGAACTCTTCACCGCCGTAACGCACCGCCAGATCAGCCTTGCGGTGGCAGCAGCTTTTCAGCGCCCGCGCCACTTCGGCCAGGCAGTGATCCCCCACCACGTGGCCATAGGTGTCGTTGTAGCGTTTGAAGTAATCGATATCGAGCATGATCAGGCTCAGCGGGCTGGCCTGACGAGCGCCGCGACCGAACTCGACGTCCAGCGCCCGCTCGAACAAGCGACGGTTGGCCAAACCGGTCAGGCTGTCATGGGTGGCGATCAACTCCAGCGCTTCCTGCGCGCGACGCAGATCCGCCTCGACCCGTTCGCCGACCCGCACCTGTTGAATGAACACCCAACCGAACAGCCCCACCCCCAGCAATACCAAGGCAACGATGAGGCTGGAGCGAAACGCGGTGTCGTACCAGCCGGCGAGAATGGCATCCAGGGACGATGCCGCCGAAACCACCAGCGGATACGTTTCCAGTTGTCGATAGCCGTAGAGGCGCTCGACGCCATCAATCATGGAAGTGAACGTCGCATGGCCGGCGGTCGACAGCGGCAGGAACTTCTGGAAAATATCGCCCTGCGCCAATGACGTTCCGATCTGCGCCTCGACAAAAGGACGACGCGCCAGCAACGTTCCATCAGTCAGGGTGAGAAACATCGAACCCTTGTCATCGAGGCTGAAGCTTTTGAAAAACTGATCGAAGTACGACATCTTGATGCCGGCCATCAACACGCCCTGGAAGTGACCGTTCTTGTCGTTGATCCGCTTGGAAATCGGAATGATCCACTCGCCACTTTCCCGACTGCGGATTGCCGGGCCGATGTGCACCAAGGACGTCACGTTCTGCTGGTGAAACTTGAAGTAATCGCGATCTGCGACCCCGGCGCCACGGGGCAGGTCTTCAAACGAACTAATCACCCATTGCCCTTTCTGATCGAACAGCAGGATGCCGTGCAGCTGCTTCAGCGCCAGCACTCGCCGGGCGAAAGTTTTCTGCAAAAGCGACCGCTGTTCCGGACCAAAACCGTCCAGCTGAATCCAGTCCACCAGACTGCTCAACACCAGGTCAGCCTTCATGAACGTGTCTTCGGCTTGTTGTGCCATGGCCCGCGTCAGGTTCGACGATGCCACTTGCGCCAGGCTCAGGTCATGTCGCCGGGATTGTTCCAACTGCAGGTAAAGCAGCCCGCACAGGCACAGACACACCGTGGCAATGAACAACACCGCCGCCTTGCGTAGCGGTATGCGTTTCAATGCAACACCGGGGGTGTGGTGCGAGTCGTGAAGGCGTGTAGGCAAAAAGCTCATCCTGTTGGGGGCAAGGCATGGGCGAAAACCCAAATCCCTCGGTGTGAGCCTAGTTTACGGGGTTATCCGGGATAAAAGCCGACCACTTGCCGGGTGGCGCCCGCTGTTCGCGCCCTATTGCCTGTTTTCCCCCGTTACCGCCAGCGGCGCTTCAGTGCGACGCAGGTCCAGTGCCGGCAATCGGGTCGGACCATTCAGCCCTTTCAGCACCCGGGCATCGTAATCGTAGATATCCGGCTTGAATGTCACCCGCCCCTCGTTGCTCAGGTCTACGGTCCAGTAAGCCAACAGCACCGGCACTTTCACCGGTAGCCGAATGTTTTCGGTCCTGCCATTGGCCAGTTGCTTCTGAATACCTGCACTGTTCCAGCGGACCGGGTCGTTGAACAGCAACTCAACCAGTTGCAACGGGTTTTCCACCCGAATGCAGCCCGAGCTGGTGGCCCGAACGGTTTTGGCAAACAACTCGCGATGCGGCGTGTCATGCAGGTAAATCGCATAGTCGTTGGGGAAGCGGATGACGACCTGGCCCAGCGAACTGTCGGGCCCGGCGTCCTGACGCAGGCTGATGCCCCGCGGATTGCTCCAGTCGACGCTCGACGGACTGAGCACATTGCCCTCCCGATCCAGCACACGAATCCGATTGGCGGCCAGATAGCCCGGGTCGTTCTGGATTTTCGGAATCACATCCTGCTTGAGGATCGTCGGCGGCACCGTCCAGGTCGGATTGAACGTGATGTAAGTGATCTCGGCCTGGAACACCGGCGTACTGCGTACCGGTTTACCGACCTGCACCCGCGAACGCCAGATCGGCAGACCATCACGATACATCGCCACTTTGTACCCGGCGATATCGACAATGACAAACGTGCCCTGCAGCTTGTACAGCAGCCAACGCGCGCGCTCCATGTTTACCCGCACCTGATCGATCCGCGCCTCGACGGGCACGTTCAACGCCGCCAGTGTCGCCGCCCCCGCCACGCCGTCGGCGCCCAGGTATTGCTCGGTCTGATACTTTTTCACCGCGGCGATGACGTTGTCGTCATAGAGGGCTTTTTTCGACACGCCAGGAGCCAGATATCCGCCCGCCACCAGGCGCGCACGGAGTTGTCCGACCGCGAGCCCTTCCATGCCAGGCTTGAGCGATTGGCCCTCGGTCACTTTTGGCCAGCCACCGGCACTGCGAACCTGGCGCAACTTCGCCAGCCCTTCACGCAGGTCGCGGTAAATCATTTCCTGGGGAGGCGCCTGGGTAAATGCACGTGCCACATCATGGGCATCGAGGGCGGCGAACAGGGTGTTCATGTCCTCGCGGGGATCAACACCGGCCGGGTCGAAATTCCAGTGGATATCCAGCCGCGACGGATCGACTTTGCCCCGGCGCAATTGAAGCAACGCGGTAATGAAGGTGCGGGTCGCCGCCATATCGAACATCGCCCGTTGCGACGTCGAAGGCATGGCCGCCACCAGCGCTTCATGGGCCTGCGCCAACTCCGTGATGCGGAAGTCCGCCGGGTTCAGGCCGTCGATCTGGGTGTCGTTGAGGCTTTTCAGCAACTGCGTCACATCGCGGTCATCCGTCCACGCGGCGCGATAGTGACGATGCATGTAAAAATCCATGACCACCCGATCGACATCCACGCGCTGATGGCGTTTGGAGGTCAGCACCGGCGGAAACGCCGTGCGCAGTGGCTCCAGCGTTGCCTGGATCGCTTGGCCGATAGCATCATTCGGCGCCGCGGCATCAATTTCGTTGCTTGCCGGAGATACCGGCACAATCGGCGAAGTTTGCGCGATCGCTGCACCGCTGATCAGAAAGCCCATAAAAAACATGCGGCTTATGACGAATAACCTTGTTAATTGCACCATGGATAATCCTTAATCTCCCGTTTCAAACGGCTTGCTTCCTGCTCGCTGCTAGACTCGAAATTATCACGATGAGACCCGACTATGGCGCTAATCCGCTCTGGCCTTTTATTTGCCATTTTACTGACGAGCCTTTCAGTAACGTCAGCCTACGCCGATTCGCTTGAAAACGCGCTGGTCAAAGCTGCACCAGACGCCAACGCTAAAGTGATTGCCCTCGCCGTCCGCGCCTCGCAATGCAGCCGTGCCCAAGGCAAGCCTGCTGCCCAAAGGCTGGCAGTGATCGATTATTCCCTGCCTTCGACCGAACAACGCCTGTGGGTGTTCGATCTTAAACGCCGCAAGCTGCTGTTTCACGAACTGGTTGCCCATGGCCGCAACAGCGGCGAAAACATGGCCACGCTGTTTTCCAACAAGAACGAAAGCCACGCCACCAGCCTCGGCCTGTTTCGCACGCAACAGAGCTATCGCGGCCAGAACGGCTATTCCCTGCGCATGGAAGGCCTGGAACCAGGCTTCAACGACAACGCATTTGACCGGGCCATCGTCATTCACGGCGCCCCTTATGTCAGCCCGGTACTGGCCCGCGCCAACGGCCGGATCGGCAGAAGCCTGGGTTGCCCGGCGGTGAGACCGGCGATTGCGCAGAAGCTGATCGACTCGATGAAAGACGGGCAGTTGTTGTTTTCCTATTACCCGGACCAGCGCTGGTTGAAATCGTCTTCTTATATCAATTGCGGTGGCAACACCGTGGCGTCTTCGGACAAGACCACGTCGCGCCAGTAAACAACGCATCTACCTGTCAAAACTGTAATCCCCGCCTCAGTTTGCTGAAAGGCACCGACCGTTAGCCTCGTCGACACGTTCAACAGGCTGACGGCGGATAAACCGATGCATACCCCCACATCAAGACGCACCTTCGTCAAAGGCCTGGCCGTTGGCGGGCTCTTTGCCGGCCTCGGGCTGTGGCGCACGCCGGTCTGGGCGATCACCAGCCCCGGCGAACCGCAGGTGTTGGCCGGCAGCGATTTCGACCTGCTCATCGGTGAAACTCCGGTCAACTTCACCGGCAACCCGCGCACGGCGATGACCATCAACGGCAGCCTCCCCGGCCCGCTGCTGCGTTGGCGTGAAGGCGACACCGTTACGCTGCGCGTCCGCAACCGACTCAAGGACAGCACCTCCATTCACTGGCACGGCATCCTGCTGCCAGCCAACATGGATGGCGTACCGGGGCTGAGTTTCAAAGGCATCGAACCGGGCGGAGTGTATGTCTATCAGTTCAAGGTGCGGCAGAACGGCACCTACTGGTATCACAGCCATTCAGGGCTTCAGGAACAGGCTGGTGTCTATGGCCCGCTGATCATCGACGCGAAGGAGCCGGAGCCGTTTCAGTACGACCGCGACTACGTGGTGATGCTCAGCGACTGGACCGACCAAGACCCGGCCAGCCTGATGAAGACCCTGAAAAAACAATCCGATTACTACAACTTCAACAAACGCACCGTGGGCGACTTCATCCACGACGTCAGCGAAAAAGGCTGGGGAGCGACCGTCGCCGATCGCAAAATGTGGGCCGAGATGAAGATGAACCCCACCGATCTGGCCGACGTCGGTGGCGCCACTTACACCTTCCTGTTGAACGGCCAGGTGCCGGACACGAACTGGACCGGTCTGTTTCGCCCGGGTGAAAAGCTGCGCCTGCGCTTCATCAATGGCTCCGCCATGACGTACTTCGACGTGCGCATTCCCGGCCTGAAAATGACCGTGGTCGCGGCGGACGGTCTGCACATCAAACCGGTGAGCGTCGACGAGTTTCGCATTGCCGTGGCGGAGACCTTTGACGTGATCGTCGAGCCGACCGAGGCGAGCTACACCCTGTTCGCCCAAGCCATGGATCGCAGCGGATACGCCCGCGGCACCCTTGCGGTGAAGGCCGGTTTGTCGGCGCCGTTACCACCACTGGACCCACGACCGCTGGTGACTATGGACGACATGGGCATGGCGGGCATGGATCACAGCAACATGCCCGGCATGCAGTCCCACCCGACCTCGGAAACCGACAACCCGCTGGTGGACATGCAGGCCATGTCCACCTCACCGAAACTCGCCGACCCCGGCATGGGCCTGCGCAACAACGGCCGCCGCGTGCTCACCTATTCCGACCTGCGCAGCACCTTCGAAGACCCGGACGGCCGCGAGCCTGGCCGCACCATCGAGTTGCACCTGACCGGTCACATGGAGAAATTCGCCTGGTCGTTCAACGGCGTGAAGTTTTCGGATGCCGAGCCGCTGCGCCTCAAGTACGGCGAGCGACTGCGGATCGTACTGGTCAACGACACGATGATGATGCACCCCATCCACCTGCATGGCATGTGGAGCGACCTCGAGGACGAGAACGGCCAGTTCATGGTGCGCAAACACACCATCGACATGCCACCGGGCTCCCGGCGCACCTATCGGGTCACTGCCGATGCGCTCGGCCGTTGGGCCTATCACTGCCATCTCCTGTACCACATGGAAATGGGCATGTTCCGTGAAGTTCGCGTGGAAGAATGAGGCGCATCCCATGATTCGATTCACCCCGTTTTTTTTGGCCCTCGCGACCTCGACGGCGATGGCCGTCAGCAATGACATGCAAGGCATGGATCACAGCCAGATGGACCACGGCCAAATGCAAGGCATGGTCGAAGGTCAGATGCAAGGCATGGACGACGGCCAGATGCAGCCCGCCGCGCCTAGCGAAAGCCGCACGCCGATCCCGGTGCTGACCGATGCCGATCACGCGGCGGTGTATGTCGATCCCGCCGGTCACCAGGTACATGACCGCACGTTCAATTCCTTTTTCCTTGCCGACAAACTGGAATGGCAGGACGCCGATGACGGCAGCACCCTGGCCTGGGATTTGTCCGGCTGGGTCGGCGGTGACATTGATCGCCTGTGGCTGCGCTCAGAAGGCGAACGCAGCACCGGCGTGACCGAGGACGCGGAAATCCAGGCCCTGTGGGGCCACGCGATCAGTCCATGGTGGGACGTCGTCAGCGGCGTTCGCCAGGACTTTAAACCCGGCGCCCCACAAACCTGGGCCGCGCTCGGCGTGCAAGGCATGGCGCTGTACAACTTCGAGACCGAAGCCACGGCCTTCATCGGCGAAGGCGGCCAGAGCGCCGTGCGGCTGGAGGGCGACTACGACATCCTGCTGACCAATCGGCTGATCCTGCAACCGACCGCAGAACTCAACGCCTACGGCAAAAACGATCCGCAACGCGGCATCGGTTCCGGCCTGTCCAACGCCGAAGCAGGTTTGCGCCTGCGCTACGAAATCCGCCGGGAATTCGCGCCCTACCTCGGCGTGACCTGGAACCGCACCTACGGCAACACCGCCGACTACGCCAACGACGAAGGCGAGGACCGCAGCGAAACTCGCCTCGTGCTCGGTATTCGGATGTGGTTCTGAACAGACTCACCCAAAACCAACAACAACCGCTTCGAGCGGTAAAGGACCTTGCATGCGCATCATCAAACCCACCGCCGTCGCAATCGCGTTGCTCAGTGGCCTGCTTGTCAGCACCCTCGCTCAAGCACCCCCAAACTACTCTCCTCCACCCCGGCGGAAGGCGTAGAAGGTGCATCACCTGAAAAGATCGAACTGCATTTTTCCGAAAACCTCGTCACCCAGTTTTCCGGCGCAAAACTGCTGATGACCGAAATGGCCGGCATGGCCCACGCCCCGATGCCGGTCAAGGCCAAAGTCAGTGGCGGCACTGACCCGAAGACCATGTTCATCATCCCGACATCACCCCTGACTACCGGCACCTACAAGGTCGAATGGCGCGCAGTGTCTTCGGACACCCACCCGATCACCGGCAACATCATCTTCAAAGTGAAATGATCGATAAGCGACTCGGCCAACGTCGTGCTGCGGTTTGTGTTGTATGTGGATTTGATGCTGTTGTTGGGCGTCGCGCTGTTCGGGCTCTACAGCTTCAAGGGACAGGAACGGCTATCCGGAACAGTGCTGCCCTTTCGACGGTTGTTGATGGCAACAGCCGGGCTCGGCCCACTGCTAGCGCTTGCCTTGATGGCACAACCCCGCGCCCTGCAAACCGAAGCATACATACGGTTGCTGGCTCGTGCCGTCAGGCGATTTTAGCTTGTCGGTGCGCTGATCGTCGTGGGCATCACCGTCACGGGCGTGGTGAACTACCTGTTCATCGTCAGGCCAAAGCTCGATGAGGTTTTACCCAGCCTCTACGGAATGTGGTTGTTCACACAGGAGAACATTTCTCCCTACGTGGATCTGTGGCTGACGGTGCCTGGCGCCAAGTAACGGATCGTTTTTTGTGCGGAGTACGTATCAGTCGTCGTGCAACAAACCTGAACCGTATTCACCGTAGCTATTGCCGAGCGCACTGCCATGAAAATTCATCTGGTCGGGGTTGCTGGTCGGCCCCGGGCCGAAGCCGGCAGGCTGCACCGAGTCAGCCGAATAATCGCGATGTGAGCTCACACCCGAACAGGCACTCAACAACAAAGCACCGGAAATCAGCGAGACTTTGACGAGGTTTGCGATCATTTTTTGATTCCTGTGGGTTGAGGCGTGGGGGACAAGACCTTTGGTGGGCATGCTATGCCTGGTCTGTGCCGGGGATCATGAAATGTGGCGAGGCGACAGTGAATGTTCAGGTTGCGCGTGAGCCTGGGCGTATCCCGACGCACCCAAACTCCACAGCCCCATTCCTGATAAACTCCCCCACCTCCCAGCCTCACCGATTCCAGATCCCCCATGTCCGTAACCAACGCTACACCCGCCCCGCTCTCCCGCCGCTTTTCCGTGGCACCCATGATGGATTGGACCGACCGCCACTGCCGCTTCTTCCTGCGCTTGCTGTCGAAAAACGCCCTGCTCTACACCGAGATGGTCACCACCGGTGCCTTGCTCAACGGTGATCACGAGCGTTTCCTGCGGCACAACGAGGCCGAGCACCCGCTCGCCCTGCAACTCGGTGGCAGTGTTCCGCTGGATTTGGCGGCGTGTGCGCGCATGGCGCAGGAGCATGGTTACGACGAGGTGAATCTGAATGTCGGCTGCCCGAGTGATCGGGTGCAGAACAATATGATCGGCGCGTGCCTGATGGGGCATCCGCAGCTGGTGGCCGATTGCGTGAAGGCGATGCAGGATGCGGTGTCGATTCCGGTGACGGTGAAGCACCGGATCGGGATCAACGGGCGAGACAGTTACGCAGAGTTGTGTGATTTCGTCGGTACGGTGCGGGATGCCGGGTGCACGAGTTTTACCGTGCATGCGCGGATTGCGATTCTGGAGGGGTTGTCGCCGAAGGAAAACCGCGACATTCCTCCCCTGCGATATGACGTGGCAGCACAGTTGAAAGCTGATTTTCCGGCGCTGGAGATCATACTCAACGGCGGGATCAAGACGCTGGAAGCCTGCCACGAGCATTTGCAGACCTTCGATGGCGTGATGTTGGGTCGCGAGGCGTATCACAACCCTTATGTGATGGCCGAAGTCGATCAGCAGCTGTTTGGCAGCACGGCACCGGTCATCAGCCGCGCCGAGGCGCTGGCGCAGTTGCGGCCTTACATCGCGGCACACATTGATGCGGGTGGATCGATGCACCACATCACTCGCCACGTGCTCGGACTGGGCACCGGGTTCCCGGGAGCGCGGAAGTTTCGTCAGTTGTTGTCGGTGGATATTCACAAGGCCAAAGAGCCTTTGGCCTTGCTCGATCAAGCTGCCGAGTTGCTTGAAGGGCGTTAATGCCCGGTCGCTCTCGCCATTTCGGCCAGGCGGTTTGATCCGCCTGGCTCTGCTGTCAGCCTGCGGCTGCGGCCGCCGTCCAGTTCACCCAGCCGAACGTCCAGGTGGCCAGGATCAACAATCCGAACACGATCCGGTACCAGGCGAATGCCGCATAGCTGTGGTTCGCAATGAACTTCAACAAGCCGCGTACGGCGATCATGGCGAAGAAAAACGCTGTCACGAAACCCAGCGCGAAAACCGGCAGATCGCTGCTCTGGAACAGGTCCCGGTACTTGTAGCCTGAATACACCGCAGCACCGACCATCGTTGGCATCGCCAAAAAGAACGAGTACTCGGTGGCAGCCTTGCGTGATAGACCAAACAACAAGCCACCGATGATCGTCGATCCAGAGCGGGAAGTACCCGGCACCATCGCCAGGCATTGCGCAAACCCCACCTTCAGCGCATCTGGCCAGCGCATGTCGTCAACATGTTCGATATGCACCACATGATCCCGCTGTTCGGCCCACAACATCACGACACCACCGAGGACCAATGCGACGGCTACGGTGATCGGATTGAATAGATATTCATGAATCTTGTCAGCGAACAACACCCCCAGCACAACGGCCGGAAGAAATCCGATCAGCAAGTTGAGAGTAAAACGCTGTGCATTGCGTTGGCTCGGTAACCCTTTGATGATTGCGAAGATCTTGGGGCGAAACTCCCAAACGACAGCGAGAATGGCGCCCAGCTGAATAATGATATTGAACGCCATGGCGCGCTCCCCGCCAAACGCCAACAAGTCTGCAACAATGATCTGGTGGCCCGTACTTGAGATGGGCAAAAACTCGGTCAAGCCTTCTACCGCACCTAAAATCAACACCGTGAACAGGGTCCAGAAATCCATTAATCCTCCGTCAGACCATTTTTTGAGTATGGCCCGTCAACTGCACTCAGATATTGAGATGCTGAAAAGCAATCGGTGTAGCGACATCCATCACCCGATTTGGCGAGGGAGAATATGTCTTATCAAAAGACACACTCAAGCCATGTTAATAATCGTCCGCCTACGAATACGTCCGGAAGAAATTTAGTGCTCGACAGAAAAAGTCTCAGTCGTTATTAAGTGTGACCGTGCTCACACTATTTGTATTTCTACGGGACTAAGCCTTCTGTCATGAGTGATGGCACCCACTGATGAAAACAGTGGCAAAAGGACATAAAAACAAATCGCCACCGATTCAAAATAGTGGCACAATTCCATATTGCCACCATCTAACGACGTTATTCCACTAGTTCAGCCAGCCGAGAAAATCAACTAAAAGCTTGAAAAGCTTAGTTATTGTTAGAAAACTCGGGAGCCACGTCTAAAATCCGCGTAAATGTTACCAATTGTCAGTCACAGATGAGAACCGGTGCTTTAACATCCCGATGTCAGCACCTATTCGAGTCAATGCATGATGCTTACAGGGAACTTAGCGACTAGAAGCCAGCGCCAGACAAACGATGAACCCGGAGTCCTCACTCTGGGTCGTACCCGTGGCGTGGCTGAACATTTTAGAGCGCTAGTCGCAAGGCATGTGCGGACCGATATGGCTCTAGAGGCCAACGCCTACACTAGTTCATATAAGACAAATGAACGCTCTGGTTCGTATCGAGCCATCTTCATCATCATCGATAGCCCCCAAGCCCTCGAAGAAAGCCTCGCGCTAGTGGAAAACCTGCGCACCGGCAACTTGAAACCCATCATTTGTGCGGTCATCACGGGTCGCGGCGCCTTCAACAAGATAAAGTACTATCTGGCAGGGGCCGACTTTTGTATCAAGCTGACTACTCTTTCTGATGAAAGCTCGGCGCTGCTTGCCGAATTCTTTAGTAGTGAAGAATGGCAAAGAGATATCAATCTGATATTGGACCCTACTCGCATTTGCCTACTGGGCACCAGCAAGAAACTGGACATTTCCTTTGCAGAAATGAAGATTCTGGAAGCCTTTGCACACACCAGCAACCACATACTAAGCCATGATGAAATTGCCACCATCATGGGGTTGAACAGCAACTTTTATGACCCCAGAGCCCTGGAAAAGTCGATCAGTCGTCTTCGTGGAAAAATCAAGGACATGTATGGTACAAACGCGATCCAGAGCATTCGGGGGCATGGATACCGCCTGATGAGGGGGCTGATCTCAACGCCCTGACTCAAAGAGTTCAAGGCCTTTTGATATCAACTAGCCGAATGCCATCAACCCTATCGACTCATCGTTTATCCGAGTTGGTGATTTATCGATTACATGACGGTGGCAACATCGAACCATAACAATAAAAGTTTTATTCTATAGCAAGATCGAGTGGAACCTATCGAGGGCCATTTTGGGCCCAAACCCTGCCTTTCGATTACTTCCGTGGGAGTCGTTACTCCCCTGCCGATCATCTTTTTAGCCAAATTTGGTGTGTACGTTAGGAGAGAGACATGGAAATTAGTACAACCCTCCCAAGAAAATACTTTGTCGTCGTGACTCATAGCACAACGTCGCAGCGTGAACTCGAGACCATCCTGTCCAGTGAGCGCTTCAATTCGTTTGGCACGTCCCAGGCACAAATGTTTATTGAAGGTGTTGCTTCGCCCTCTTCCGCTCCAGTGCTGATGGGGTTCACTTACCCGAGCGTTTCAAGGAAAAATGTCGCGCGCAGTATCGAACACGATACACAAAGAATCCTCGCCACACTTGAGTCCGAATGGCTGGCGGCACAATCCGCGAATCCATTCCATAACGTACCGGCAATAACGGGTGAAATAAGCGACGCCCCCCGAAAAATCGCGAACGACGCTGTTTGCAGCGAAGCCTGGCAACTCGACAATGATCAAAGTGCATTGGTCAAAGAGGGTATCGAGATCAACCTGACCGGATTGGAGGCCACGCTGATCAAGAAAATGTTGCACCACGAGGAGCGTGTCGTCAGTCGAGACGATCTGATCCTCAGCATCGGCAGAGAGCCAGAGCAATATCGCGGACTGGAAATGTGCCTGAGTCGCCTGCAAGACAAATTCAAAAGCGCCAGTAATGGCGAACGTCTGTTTCGTGCCGTGCGCAACCGTGGCTATTGCCTGATCCAGGAAGTCTTGGCGTAAGCAAGTCCTCCCTGAACGAACAAACAGAAAAGTGCGATCACAATAATAAAAGAGCACTCTGTTTGACGACCCCCGCTACTGCGACTCTCTTACTCCCTCCCTGTTACAGTACCAAATACCACACCCACTATTCACCCCTTCCTATTCGACCTTTTCTAACGCCCGCACTTTTACAAACTTGCATGATTGGCACTTTGCCACCTTGTTAGAACTCGTCAGACAGCATCCCTGCCAATAACTTAGTCTATTGACTGACGACAGTTCGGCATATCGACGTTGTTACCTCAGGACACTCGCTCCAATAACAATAATAAGCCTACTTAACAACTCGGTTTTCAACTGTCGAAACCTGAATGGACGTCTTTTGGGGATATTGTATGGATCTTACTCTTAGTATCAATCGAAACACCGGCCTCAAGGGACTGACCTTTTGGGGGCAATGGGCGCTGGCGCAAGGCTTTGTAGTTTCATTGTTGTTCATACTTGCTGAACAGCACACGGGAGCGGTCGAGTTCTACTACCGCATGTGCGCAACACTCGCCGTACTGGCCTCGGTCCCGGCTTATACATTTAGCGGTGTATATCGAAAAAGAGACAATTATCTGACCGGGCTGGGGCGCCTGTTCATGGGCTGGACCATGACAATGGCAGCACTGGCCTGCATCGCATTTGTCTGCAAGGCTGATGAGCTGTTTTCGCGGCAAGTGATCCTTGGTTGGGCGGTGTACGGGTTCCTCGGTCAGGCGTTGTTGTATGCGCCACTGCATGCGTTCTCGAAGTTCTACCAGCGCTCACGCAAAAGCGAGCATAAAACCCTGATCGTTGGCACCGGCGAACTGGCGCTGGGGTTGGCGCACAAGCTGAGCAACCTCGAGAACCTGCCGTTGGTGGGTCTGGTCAGCAACGGCGCCCTTCCCAATCTGGAACCAGGTGCACCGCGCATCGTCGGCGCCCAGGAGGATCTGCTGGAACTGATCAAAACCCATGACATCCGTCGTTTGTACATCACCCTGCCCCTGTCGGAAGCGGCAAAGATCGAAGCCATGTACGTCGATTTGTTGGGTGCCAACGTTGACGTGGTCTGGGTGCCGGACTTGAACAGCCTGACGTTGCTCAATCACTCGGTGAAAGTCGTGGACGGCCTGCCAGCGATCTACTTGAACGAAAGTCCGCTGACCAGTCGCCCCACTGCCGCGCTCAGTAAAAGCCTGGTGGAAAAAAGCGTGGCGCTGCTGGCTATCATCCTGTTGAGCCCGGTTCTGCTGGTCATTGCGCTGGCGGTAAAACTCAACTCGCCCGGCCCGGTGTTCTTCAAGCAGGACCGTCACGGCTGGAATGGCAAGGTGATTCAGGTCTGGAAGTTCCGCTCGATGCGCGTGCACGATGATCACGAGGTCAAGCAGGCCAGCCGTAACGACTCGCGCATCACGCCGGTCGGGCGCTTCATCCGTCGCACTTCGCTGGATGAGTTGCCGCAACTGTTCAACGTGCTGCAAGGGCACATGGCGCTGGTCGGCCCGCGTCCTCACGCCATCGCGCACAACAACTACTACTCCGGAAAAATTCTCGCTTACATGGCGCGTCACCGAATCAAACCGGGTATTACCGGCCTTGCGCAGGTCAACGGTTGCCGGGGCGAGACAGACACCATCGACAAGATGCAGAAGCGTGTCGAAATCGATCTGAAGTACATCAACAACTGGTCGTTGTGGCTGGACCTGAAGATCCTGGTGAAGACGCCGTTCACGTTGTTGTCGAAGGACATCTACTGATGGTTTAGGCCTGCACAAGGCAACACCGCAAGGGGACGTGAGTCCCCTTTTTTGTGGGTGTGATTTGGGGGTTGGGGTCTGCCGGGATTTCTGGATCGCCAAAAAAACACTGTAGGAGCGAGCCTGCTCGCGATGGCGTCGGGTCAGTCGATATCAATGCTGGATTTAACCACGCCATCGCTAGCAGGCTAGCTCCCACAGGGGATTGGGGTTTTTTCAGAATCTGCGGTTGGCCAAAGAACCAATGTGGGAGCGTGGCTTGCCCGCGATGGCGTCGGGTCAGTTGACATCAATGCTGATGTGCTGGCGCCATCGCGAGCAGGCTCGCTCCTACAGGGGATTGGGGGATTGCCTGGATCTTCGGTTTGCCAAAAAAAAACTGTAGGAGCGTGGCTTGCCCGCGATGGCGTTGGGTCAGTTGACATCAATGCTGATGTACTGGCGCCATCGCGAGCAAGCTCGCTCCTACAGGGGATTGGGGGATTGCCTGGATCTTCGGTTTTCCAAAAAAACACTGTAGGAGCGTGGCTTGCCCGCGATGGCGTTGGGTCAGTCGACATCAATGCTGAATGTGTTGGCGCCATCGCGAGCAGGCTCGCTCCTACAGGTTACTCGGTGATCTTGCCGAAGTTGCGGTAGAACATGTCGTCGTCGCGGCTGTCGGTCATGGAGTGCAGTTGGTAGCTGCGATTGAGCCGTGCGCCGCCGTCCCGGGTCAGCGGTGACCAGACGAGGTTGGCGCGGCGCATGGTCGACATGCTCATCAGTTCGTCGAACGGAATGGACAGGTAGATGCCTTTGTCGAAACTACCTTCGCCGTATTCCGCGCCGGTTGCGGTGGTGATGGTTGCCCAGGCACCAAACCGTACGCCGTTGGAAAACTCCCGCGAGATGTCCAGCGTGCCGCCCCAGTCGCCGGCCAGGTAACGCCCGACGCTGATGGCTGCCAGCGTATCGTGGGGCAAGTCGGTGTAGCCGGTGATGTGACCGGTCACCACCGAGTAATCACGCAAACCAAACCCTTGGTCGAACTCACGCTGACGGACGTAGTTCAGGTCCGCCCCCAACGACCAGCGTTCACCGGTCGGACGAAACAGCACCTCGCCCCCGACACCGGCAAACATCGACTCCAGATAGCCGCCGTACACCATGCCATACAGGTCTTTGTCCAACTGCTCGGCATGGCTGACCTGGAACAGCGGCATGGTGACATCGGAGGTGGTCATGTACTGGCGCAAGTCCGTGCGCACACGCGGCAAGCCGCTGGGTGCGTCATAGGTGAACTTGTCGAAGTTGTTGATCAGGTTGGCACTGAGCAAGCCACTCCACCAGGTGTTGCGGTTGAACCGGTACTCGGCGTCCGCGTCGGCGCTGAATTGATAGAGCAAGCCATCAGGGCCGCCCACGTTCTGCTTGAAGCCCAACCCGACGCCATAAGCGAATGGCTGCATCGCTTCGGTGTAGAGGGTTTTCTCGTTGTGTGGCATCGCCGGATTGATCTCAGTCGTGCGGTGCAGCGTTTGCAGCGGCTCCTCGTTGTTGATCACTTCGCGGAAGGTTTGCCGAGGCACGCTGGTTTCTTCAAGCGGCAGGTCGTAGCGCTTGTTCACCACGGTGAACCAGTCGATCTCGTCGTTGACGCTGTTGTCCAGAATCCGACTCGCGCGGCCTACGGCTTTGGCGGAATGGAAGTAACGCTGCTGCTCGCCATACACGATCAACTCGGAATCGCGCTGGCTGATGCGCTCAATCTTGTACCCGGCATTTTGCTGCAGGCGTCGGGACACATCGGCCCAGTTGACCTGATCCATCTCGGTGCTCGGCGCCTTCGCAGGCAAGGGTTCGGCCGGTGGATCGAACGTCTTCGCCGGTGCCTTGCGGCTGACGAAATTGGTGTGAAAGGTGACGCCGAACATCGCCGTGTTGCCACGTTCCCACGCCGCGCTGACATCGATCGAGTCAGTCACTTTGAACACCGCGCCGAGGTTGATCGGCGAGTCCTGCTTGATCTCGTTGTCCTTCGGTTCGTTCTTGTAATCGTTGCCCTCGTATTCGAGTTTCAGACTGAGCCGATCCCAAGGCGTCTGATAGCTCACACCGCCGAAAAAGGAAGGGCTGCCGCGAAAGTACGCACCGGCGTTAACGTCACCGGTCCCTTCACTGTCCGGTCGGGTCTTGAAGCGCTCATCGATAGAGCCCAGCGGGTTTTCAAAGTCGCCGCGATTGCCCAGGTAACCCCAGGCAATACCGGCACTGAAATCAAGGTTGTCGTAGCGCTTGTTGGCCACCACGAACTCACTCGAGAACAGGCCTGTACCGCCGATGTCCCGGAAGCCCACGGCCACTTCGGGCGCCCAATGGGTTTCTTCCCAGACGCGGGCCTTGAGGTCGACCGCCTTGTCCTTATAGCTCTGGCTGCCGCTCAGCGATTCGGGGCCGTAAGGCCGGTTGGTGATCGCGGTATAGCGAAACGAGCCTTCCAGCCATTCAAGTGGCTGAAGTGAAACGCTGTAACGGCTGTAGGGATCGGTGCGGTTGGCGTTCAGGCTCAACTCACCGGCCGGCGCCATCCGCGCCGTCGGCGTTTGCAACAGGCCAGCGCCACCGAAATCATTCTGGGTAATACGCGGTTCTGCATAGGCCAAACCACACGGAAACAACAATACGGCTGCAAAACGTAAATTCAACGAACCACCTCAGCCAGCTGCGTGGCAATAAATTCGGCCAACTGCTGATTCAGTTCAGGGATAGGCGGATCAAGGTCATCGTTTTTGACCGGGACCAGAATCCTGCTGCCGGCGGCCGGTATCTGCCCGCTCTCGCGATTCCAGTGCGCGATGCCGACTCGCCGGGAGACGCCGTTGGGCTGGATCAACCACAGGTAATCCGCGTCAGCGTCCTCGAGCGGCGCACAGCCTTGCAGGTACTCGCGGGCCTCTTGCAGCGCTTGATAGGGCAACCGGCAAGGTTCGGCGACAGCGCCAAGCACCTCGACCTCATCGACCCGCAGCGGATAGATCAGACGGTCACCGTCGTCCAGGCGAATGTTGCGGGCGAACCCGACTTCCACGGCGACCGGGTCCAGAACGGCCACCTGGCGCCCGGTGACCGGCATGCGCCTGACGTCCTCGGCCAAACGCAACGCCAGGGCAGCCCGGCTCGGTCTGCCGAAGAGCATCGCCATGCGCTGCAACACGTCCAGATCAAACAGCACGCCGGCCTTGAGTCGGGTCTGTTCTTCAACCAGGGACTGCCGCAGCAAGACGCCCGCCAACCAGTAACTCTCGGCATTGGGTTGCGCCACGCTGATCACGTCGAGCAAGCGCCCGCCCGCTGGCAGGTCGACCGCGCCCGGGTGGGCAACGTCACCGCTGACGGTGACCGCTGCCTGGCTGATGCCGGTGATCAACAGCAGGCACGCCGATAGCGCCCTGACCCGCTTCAAGGGACATGCCTGCGGTCAGGGGTCAGTTGCACAATCTTGACCCGCAACTGCGAGGTCAATTGCTGCTCACTCTGCACAATGAAACCGTCAACGGGATCGACCCAATAACGATTGGTCGCACGCAGGCCGATGGCCGGGGCGTCAATCTGCTCATCGACACGTAGCACGGTGTATTCCTTGTTGAGGATTTCGAGGGTTTCCATGGATCTGCGGGAGAAGCGACTGTTCAACGTCACGCCGACTTCCTGGCCTTGATACAGATCGATCCAGCGCTGGCTGGTGTAACCATCCGGCACTTGATGAAGGCCTTTTTTGAACGGCGAAGCGTCAGTAAGACGCGTCCCGTCCAGATCGCCCTCCAGGCCCAGACCGACGCTGCGCACCGCGAGGCCATCGCGCATCAGCAGCACCTGCTTGCCGGACGCGACCCAGAACTGCAGGTCGTCGCGCTCGCGCACCAGCGCCAGCACACCCGAGCCGGACGGTGTGGTCAGCTTGAGTTGCGGATAGCGGACATCCGCCACCTGGGCCGCGGTCACGTCCAGTTCATCCGGCCCCACCACCGCCGACTTGAGGTTGGTCAACGAGGCGACCATCAGCGGGTTACAGCCACACAACATCAAGGCCGCTATCAAGCAGACGCCAACATTCAACGTTCTCACGATCGGACCCGGCCTTAATTGCTGTTGCTGCTGACTTCGCTCATGTTCTTCGCCGCGGACGCGCCCGTACCGACAATGGATGCCGACGGCACCAATTGGCTGATGAAGCGGTTCCAGCGAGTCACGTTGGCAGGACCGACATAAACGACGTCCTGGGGACGCACTTCAAAGTGCGTGGCGAGTGCCATGGCGGTCGGTGATTCGGCTTGCAGTTGATAGACCTTTGCCGGTTCCACATCGAGGTTTTCAACCCCTCTGATGACGTACACGGCGTTGCCGTTGGAGGTGGTCTGACTCAATCCACCCACCGAACCCAGCACATCGGACAGGTTCATGGTCGCGGTCTTGAAACTCAGTGCACGAGGCTGATTGACCTCGCCCATCACGTAGATGCGCTTCTTGTCGTTGTACGGCAGATACAGCTGATCGCCACCCTTGAGGTAGACATTCTGCAACTCGGAATCCTGCTGATTGAGCGTGTCGAGATTGAGCGTGTACACCCGCCCGTTTCGCGTCAGCATCAGGCCGGACAAGTCAGCACTCGCCGTATCGATACCGGCCGTACCGAGGGCCTCGACCACACTCAGCGGATTGGTGGAAATCGCTTGCGGACCGGCCTTCGAAACGGCGCCCGTCACCACGACTTTCTGACTGGAAAAACGCAACACGGCGACATCCACTTGCGGCTCGGCGATGAAAGCCGACAGTCGTTGTTCGATGTCTGCTCGCAGTTGCTGGATCGTTTTGCCGGCCGCCTGAACTTCTTTGATGAACGGGTAATAGAGCGTGCCATCGGCACGCACCAGACGGCCGTTGGCATCGATCTGCTGTTGCGCGCCGGAGGGGGCTGTCAGCTCCGGGTGGTCCCAGACCGTGATGTACAACACATCGTTATTGCCGATGCGGTACTCGGCCGGGGTCGTCAACAACTCGCTCGGCACGGACTCGCGCTTGTACGTGGCCCGGTTCATGGAGATGAGCTTGGGCGTGATCGGAATGAGCTCGACCCGACTGCTCTCGCTGGCGCCCTCGCGCGTGATATCACTGGTGCTCAGGTATTGGCCGGGGGAAAACATGCAACCTTGTAAAGCGATGCTTGCCAACATTAAAAGAGAAAAACTACGAGTCATAATGGCACTACGCTATTCAAGGGCGAATCTAAAAACAAAGTCACCCGACTTTCGTCGGGCGACCTTGTACTGCACCAACAGGTATTTCAGTTAGTTGTGCGTACCGGTTGTACCGGTGGTACCCGTCGTACCGGTGGTACCGCCGTTTGCACTTCCACCACTGTTGGACGCCGCTACAGCACTGGCGACCATTGCAGTACTGGCAGCAGTGGCTTGAGTCGCCGCCACATTCCCCAATACATTGGTCGCCGCAGTAAGCGGCGCTTCTACCGCGGACGCCCAGTTGCTCAACATCGTCAACAGGGCGATTGCCATCACTTTCTTCATATCAACTCCTTTCTAACATTCAACCTGATAGACATCAGGCATTACGTTAGAGGTGGTAGAGTTCAAGTCCGCGAAAAGTGCGAACAAGATCCGTTGTTCTTTCACAGTCTTACCCAACTGATAAAAGTCAAACGGCAGGTTTATATCTACGGGCTTGCAAAACGCATAGCCAGTGTATTTTCCCGACGATATCTAACAACCTGACTGGAAATAACATTAGGTCAAAACGACATCATCCGAGGTAACCCTTGGGATGACTGGATTGCCAGCGCCAGGTGTCGGTCATCATTTCCTGAAGGTTGCGTGTGGCTTTCCAGCCCAGCTCTTTCGCCGCTTTGGAGGGGTCGGCCCAGCTCTCGGCGACATCCCCTGAGCGACGCGGTTTCATCCGATAAGGCACCGGCTGACCGCACGCCTGCTCGAACGCTCGCAGCACTTGCATCACGCTGTAACCATCGCCCGTGCCCAGATTCCAGGTATGAACGCCGGAGCGCCCGGCGATGGACTGCAAAGCCTTGAGATGGCCGTCCGCCAGGTCCACGACGTGGATGTAGTCACGCACACCAGTGCCGTCGACCGTGGGGTAATCGTTACCGAAGATCGACAACTCTTGCAGACTGCCGACCGCCACCTGGCTGATGTAGGGCACCAGGTTATTCGGAATGCCATTGGGGTCTTCGCCCATATGACCGCTGTCGTGGGCACCGATCGGGTTGAAGTAACGCAACAGCGCGATACTCCAGCGCGGTTCGGCCAGGCTCAGGTCGCGCAGCACGTTTTCCACGATCAACTTGGATTGGCCATAGGGATTGGTGGGATTGCCCGTGGGGAAGTCCTCGCGGATCGGCATCTGCTCCGGCGCGCCGTATACCGTGGCCGATGAACTGAATACCAGGCGGAACACCCCGGCAGCGGCCATCGCCTGACACAGCGTGATACTGCCGCTGACGTTGGTCTGGTAGTACTCAAGCGGTTTTTGCACGCTTTCGCCCACAGCCTTGAGCCCGGCAAAATGCAGGACGGCATCAATGGCGTGCTGCTGGAAAATCCGGTCCAGCAAAGCCCGGTCGCACACATCACCGCGAATCATCAGCGCACTTTTGCCGCAAATGGCTTCCACCGCGTTCAGTGCCGCGTCGCTGCTGTTGCAAAGATTATCCAGCACAACAACTTCATAGCCTGCTTCAAGCAGCGCGAGCGTGGTGTGCGAACCGATATATCCAGCTCCACCCGTTACCAGAATTTTCATAGCGCGGTCCATAGTGGGAAAAGTGCAAAGTGGCGTGTCAAGCTCCTCTTATTAAAGATGCGTGCCAATCCACACAAATAAGAGCGACAACAACCCAAAACAAAATTAGTTCAACGACTGGCAATAAATATTTTTTCAGGCCAAACTGTATTGCGGGATACTTATTAGCACTCCGCTGCACTCACCACTATCAACAGATGCCGACTAAAAATAACCAATAACTATCAACCCGACATCTCATAACATTGTTGCGTTATCCGCACATTGCTATTTGCCACTAATGGCACAACTCATGTATTAAAGTAAGCCTTCAATAATCATTGAAACTTGCAATCACTCGTTATTGCGCGCACCCGCTGTGTTCCATGACTGTCCAGGATATTTTTATGATTCGTAAATGCTTGTTCCCCGCTGCCGGCTATGGCACGCGTTTCTTGCCGGCAACCAAAGCCATGCCCAAGGAAATGCTGCCGATCGTCAACAAGCCATTGATCGAGTACGCCGTTGAAGAAGCGCGGGACGCCGGCCTGCAACACATGGCGATCGTGACCGGCCGGGGCAAACGCGCGCTGGAAGACCACTTCGATATCAGCTACGAGCTCGAGCACCAGATTCGCGGCACCGAGAAAGAGAAGTTCCTGGCCGGGACCCGCGAGCTCATCGACACCTGCACGTTCTCCTACACCCGCCAGATCGAAATGAAAGGCTTGGGTCACGCGATCCTCAGCGGTCGCCCGTTGATCGGTGACGAAGCCTTCGCCGTGGTACTGGCCGATGACCTGTGCCTGAACCTGGAAGGTGACGGCGTCCTCACGCAAATGATCCAGCTCTACAAGAAATTCCGCTGCTCGATCGTGGCCATCCAGGAAGTACCGCGCGACCAGACCCACAAGTACGGCGTGATTGCCGGCGAGCTGATCTCCGACGGCCTCTACCGGGTCAACAACATGGTGGAAAAACCGACCCCGCAAGACGCCCCGTCGAACCTGGCGATCATCGGCCGCTACATTCTGACGCCCGATATCTTCGACCTGATCGCCGACACCCAACCGGGTAAAGGTGGCGAGATCCAGATCACCGACGCGCTGATGAAACAGGCGCAGAACGGTTGTGTGCTGGCCTACAAGTTCAAGGGTTTGCGCTTCGATTGCGGCGATGCCGAGGGTTACCTGCAGGCGACCAACTTCTGCTACGACAACGTGTACCTCAAGGGCCGCTGAGGCGGCTCCAGCACCCGACGCCCACTCTTCATTCAGGCAGGCCAACCATGAACATTGGAAAACTCTCGGCATTCATTGAAATGGAGGTGGGCAACCTCGGGGTGATGTCCTCCGTATCGCGACATCAGCGGTTGCCGAGCGCCAACGAATCCTGGCTCGGCCCCACGCTGCTGGTGGAGCGAATCGGCATGTTTCCCTCTTCCGGAGACATCCGCCGGCCGATGCTCGACCCCTATCCCCTCCTCGCTCACCTGAAAAAGCTCTACCGCGGGCAGGCACTGGAAATCGATGACCGCGACGGACTGAAAGTGATTTTCAGCGATTGGCGATTCCGGGTGCGCATTTGCTGTAACGACCCGGCCATCATCATCAACGTGGAAACCCGCTGCGCTACGCAACTGATGCCGCTTAAAACCGCAGAGCTGCTCGCTCATCTGGAGCACTTCGAATCGGCGACCCTGTAGGAGCCAGCTTGCTCCGGGCGGCGTTCCGACGAAAAACTCAATGACACCGCAATTCTTCAGGATTCGCGCGTTATCGTTGACGACCATCGCGAGCAAGCTTGCTCCTACAGGTGTCCTGTGCTGATAGCCCGGTGTTGTCACCGACGATCAGACGATAAAAGAAATCAGCGATCACCCGCCCACCCGTGGCCGGAACCGGATGAATTTTGTCCGGGCCGATCATGGTGGCGGTGTAGCGTTTGACGTCGGTGCCGAATGCACATTGCAGATTGGCGTAACCCAGATGCTGCTCGCGGGCCCAGGGCTCCAGCACTTGCGCATAGGCCGACATCGGGTAAGCGCTGGAACGCGTCGTGTCCTGACGCAGGATCAGGTTGATGCTCGCCGTCGGTTGAATCTCGCGGACCATCCCCACCAACCCTTGAATGTTCTTCAGGTATTGCTCGGGTTTCACGCCGAAACCCTGATCGTTACCGCCCAGCATGATCAGGTAGACGTCTGCGGGAATCTTCGACACCACCGACTTCCACTGCGCCTGCCAGCCGCTATCGCTGCGGTAGAAGTCAGCGGACGTTGCGCCAGATGCTGCGAGTTTGGATACCCGCACGCCGCCCTGATCGTTGCTCATCCACAGGCCGAACAACGTTGGCGCGCCGTTTACCACCTCCAACCGGAACGCCCAGTCTGTCGCCGCCGATGTGCCTGGCAGTGGCACTTCCTGCACACCCTCGCCCGCCAGCGTCAATGGCTGCCAGTTTTGCGAAGGGTTCCAGCGGTAGCGCACCTCGTTGGGTTCACCATTGCCGAGGTAGAGCAGTTTTGCTTGGGTGACAGCCGTGTTGATGGCCGGTGTCGGATTGGCATCGATCTGCAGCCAGGCGCCAGTCCGGCCGGTAAGGGTGCGACTGTCGGGGCTGGCCTGTCCAAGCGCGGAGACCTGCCAATCACCGCCGAAGTACTTTTCGCTGCTGCGGGTGTATTTGAAATGGGTGCCGCCCAGTGCCGCGCCGTGGTTGAAGCCGACATAACCGGGGCCTGCAAAACCCGCTTCCCCAGCCAGCCGCTGCACCAGTTTGTTCAGATAGAAATCCTGCCCGGCGCTGTAGCTGTCACCAATCACCGAGATGGACAGAACCTTCCCCGCCTTCCCTTCGCGCCACTGACCAAACCGTTCGCGAGCGTCACCAATCTCGACCACTGATGCTGCAACAGGCTGGACGTCATCAACTGCCAACATGCATCGCTTCCTTCCCTCGGACAAACATCAAGTCTGGGGCACCGGGGCGACGTTTACCGGCGTTTTTTTAGCCGCCGCACGCTCACCCAGAAACAGCACGGAGGTGAAGTTGAATCGACTGAAAACCATCGACAGAACCACCGGCCCCAACAAGCCACACGTCACGCCACCGAGCACCAGAAGGCTTTCGTCTTTCACGCCCAGGCGCCCCAGCACAAACCGCGAAGTCGCGGCGAACAACACGTGGAACAGGAAAATGGCATAGGAATACCCGCCGAGCCAGGTCAGCCACTTCGAGCGCATGTCACTCGACAGCAACGCCATGCAGGACACGCAACCCACCGTCAAACCGATCAGGCTGCGGCGATCGACGATCAACTCACGATCCACTGCCGCCACATACAGCAGCGTCAGCGATATCACCACGAACACCAGCGGGCCAATCACCCTGAGCGATTGCTTCAACGCGCCAACCTTTTCCTGGCCAATCATCCCCGCCACGAAAAACGGTAGCAGGTAAATCGCCCCGTTGATGCCAAACGCATCGACCTTGAACGGTGGCAGCAAAAACACCACCGCCGCAAACGCAAACAGCAGGTACAACCGAGTCGCCGTGCGCAACAGGCCACGCCATTCCAGCAGGCCGACGAACATGAAAATGATGAACACCGCCTGCAAGAACCAGAAGTGGTTGATCGGCACCCAGAACGACAGCAATGCGTCGATCACACCGACGTCCTTGTTCACGCCCGGGCCCACCGCCTGCAACACGGAGAACGGAATCCCGACGCAAAACAGCGGCACGATCAACCGCCGGACTTTGCCGGAGAAGAATGCCGAAAAGTCATTGCCGCGGATTTTGTAGATGGAATAGATGTAGCCCGAGATGAAGGTGAACAGCGGCATGCGCACATACACCATCGAGTCGGCGATCACCCGGAACGGCGAGCCCAGGTCTATTTTCAAGCCGCCGCCCAACGGGCCGATGACGTGATAAAGCACCAGCAACAGGCACGCCAGACCACGCAGGGTTTCAATCTCCAGGGACTTTTTCTTGCTCGACATAAAGCACCTGCCTCAATTCAAAATTCTTGATTCAACCTGCACCGGCTTGTTCGCCCGCAACATCAAGCCCAGGCCCACGAACAACACCGGCACCACCATCGAGAAGTGCCGGGCGAAGGAGCCGAAGTCCGGCTCGAACAGGCCTTGAACCAGCAGAAACGCCAACGGAATCGCGATCAGTTCCTTGGGTTTGGTCTGGATCGTCGCGCCTTTGTAATCGGTCGAGGTGATGACTTTGAACAGCAGCAACGCGGTCATGATCATCAACGCCACGAAGATCACCTGCCCCGGCCCCGACAGCAAAATCAGCTCCACCGGGAACGACAACCGGAAGAAGATGATCATCGAGTCCAGCGCCTGGGAAACGAAGTCGCTGCCGCTGAGCCACGAGACGATCAACGACTTGGAACCTTCCTCGCCCGCCGTGCGCAGTTCGTTGTTACTGGCGCGAATCGACGACACCGGAAACCCGAGCGCCACCTGGATCGCCGTGGCGACCGCCAGGTAGAACAGGAACAGCATCAGGAAGAAAGTGAGGCGCGAGACGTACTTCTTCATCACGCAGACGCCGACCCAGGACAGTGAAAACAGAATCCAGTAGGGCCGGATCAGCACGCCGTAGATCACCGCCGAGAAGAAAAAGCCGCCGCGATATTTGCGCGTCAAAGCGCTGAGCAAAATGCTCAACACCGCCACCGACACAATGATTTCCTTGGTCAGGTTTTCAAGGAAAAACGAGCGAACGACGCCCCACAGACACAGCGTGCCGAAAATCGTCAGCGGCATGCGCCGGAAGACCACCACCGGAATCGCCGTAAGAAAAAAATTGCAGAACATGCCATAGGCCCAGGCATTGGTCAGATTGATCCCGGTGGGCCGCAGCAGAAACGCCGAACACTCGTAGGAAGAACGATCCGGCGAGAACGGGTTCCAGAAATTGCAGTTGTCGGCACGGGCGTAGGACGACCACAAGGTCATGGCATCCGGCCCCGGATCGCGGGGGATCAACAGCGGCATGGCCACCGACAGAAACAACCCGGTAAAGAGGATCAGGAACGAAATCGAGGAATCGAGTTTCTTGCCGCGAAACTCGATGCACGGCAGTTTCAACCCCATGCCAGCGCCCCTTTCGGCCGGGTTACACGGGTCAACACGGCAATCACGCCCAGCTGCACGATGATCGCAAAAACGTTGCCCCACGCGGCGCCGTAAATCGAATAGTGCTTGATCAGCAGGTAACTGACCGGCACCGAAACCAACAAGCAGATCGCCGCGCTGGCGAGTGATACACGACTGTTTTTCGAGGCAATCAAACCGCCCCAAACGATGTCGCCCACCGCACGCAGGGCAAAGGAAAAAATCAGCACACCGAGAATCGCGTTGTCCGGACGCGGAACGCTCGTGGCGACGTAATCGAGCACAACGTTGAAGAACAGATAAATCAGCACCGCCACCATTGCGGAAACCATCAGCGAACGCATGACCCATTTATTCACGAACAAGTGCCGGACCGTGAACGACTGTTGATCCGCCTGAAAACGCTTGGCGAGCACTGGAATACCCACCACCGCCACCACCGCGTAGGACAGCGCTTGCAAGGTATTGGCCGCCGACCAGGCGTACACGTACTTGCCGAGGCTGGCGTAGGGTTCGATGTCGATAATCAGAAAGCGCTCGGCGTACTGACTCAGCGCGATCAACCCTGTGCCGAGATAGAACGGCAACCCGGCTTTCCACACGGTTGCCGTGGCCAGCGTCCCGCTCACTCGCCCCTTGTGCACGTTCACCACAATCAGGTAACCGGCCACGATCACCAGCACGTTGGCCGCAACCCACAACCACAGCACACTGGCGATCCCGGATACCCAGCCGAGCATCATTCCGCCCACCGCCAACATCGCCCAAAGGCCGGTCTTGATGAAAAACAGCAGCGCACCCGCCGTGGCTTTCTGCGCGGAAAACACGAAGGAGTTGATCTCGAACGACAGGTGCTCGGTGAGCAGTACCAGCGTCACGCAGAGGATCAGCGCGGTCGGTGCTTCAACCTGTTGGAACAGTGAATAGATCAGCACCGTCGCCACCGACAACAGCAGCCCCACGGCCAGGTACAACAGCAGCACCTTGTCGACGACTCGCCGCGAACTGGCTTCGACACTGATCAGCCGATTGATTTCGGAACTGAAGCCGACGCTGTAAAACTTCGAGGCGATCAACGAAGCCGCCATCACCACGCCGTAAAAGCCCAGCGCGTCATACCCCAGGTAATGGGTGATGGCGAGCACCAGCAAAAACTTCGCGCCTAACGCCCCGCCCCGGAGCAACAACCGGAATATCATCGAACGATGCCTTTGATGATCTCGTCCATGGCCACCGTTTTGGCTTCGATCTCGCGGCAGGTGTCGGTCAGGCGCTTGCCGAAATTCGACAGTGCGTTCGGCGCGTAAACCGTGTTGATGATGGTGTCGACATCGATATCGCCGCCGTTGATCACCCAGTCTTCCACGCCCATGTCCTGATAGGCGCCAAAGCCCTTGCGCTCATAGCTGATGTGGTACGCCGGAACGCCGGACAGCAGCGATTCGATGGCGCCGTGCAGGCGCACGGAAATCACCAGGTCCGGCTGATACTTGGCGATCGTCGCCTTCAACGGCAGCAAGTCTTCGGTAATGCCCAACTCCCGATAGAACGCACCGTCATCGTTGCCACGCACCGCGCTCTGGACGGCGCAAACCACTTTGCTTTTGTTCTTCAAGCGCTGCAGCAGCAACTTCAGGTTGGCCACGTAAGCGACCTTCTTCTCCTTGCTCCACTCCGGCGGCTTGCGCAGCACCACGCACACCGTGGCCGGTGAAGACGCGCACCGAGTGAACTTGGGTTGCATGAGGATTTTGCTGGCCAATGACTGGACCGCCAGATCCGGCGCGCGGTAGACATTTTCACAGGCATCGAAAATCGCCGAGGAGCGGTTGTCGCGCACAAACACGGCGTCGGCACTGGCGTAATGTTCGACGATCTTGCGGCTCTCGCCATGAAACGGGCCGATGCTTTGCGGCAGGTACACCGACGGGACTTTGCTGAGAATCGCGGTTTCCAGTTGCTTGGCGTGGCCCAGATTCAACTTGATGTGTTCGAAGGCGCTTTTGGAACGCATGTAGCCGCCACCGACGCCGACGATCAAATCGGTTTTCTTCAGCAGATCAGCCAGCCCCGCGTAGGACTGATTGAGAAACACCGCTTGCTTGACCCGACCCAAGCCCTTGGCTGCCATCACCGGTGCGTCAAAACGCGGGTACGGCAAGTAGTTGAAGGACTCCGGATCGGAAGCCACGACACTGATCGACGTTTCTTCCCCAAAGTTGCGTTGCACCAGGGCAATGGCCAGATCCACGAGCAGGCCGTCACCGGAGTTGGACGCACTGTAGCCATGCAAAATCGTTACGTTCATAAGCTTGAGTTCTACTTAAAAAGTGGGGGCGCGATACAGGTCATAGGTCTGGCGGATCATCAACGCAGCGCTGAAGCGTTCTCGGACGATGCTGCGCCCTTCGCTGCCGAGGTCGAGCAACCGCGGCTTCTGGATTTTCTTCAGCACATCGGCCAGCGCCTGGTGGTCGCCGCTGGGGAAGACGTAGCCGGACACCTCGTTAGTGACCAACTCGGGCAGCGACGTACAGTCGCTGGCAATCACCGGCAAGCCCATGGCCATGCCTTCGAGCGGCACCATGGCAAAGCCTTCCCAGCGACTCGGGACGATCAGCGCATCGGCTTTCCGGTACAGCGCCTGGACTTCGCTCGGCGTCACCCACGGCAGGTATTCAACCCCTTCCATTGGCGGACACTCGACCGAATCCTCGTTCACCGCACTGCCCACCACCGTCAGCTTCAAGTCACTGCGCTGCACGCTGGCGAACGCCTTGAGCAACACGTCGAAGCCTTTCTGATAATCGAGACGGCCGACGAAGAGCAGATGAATGGGCTCGGGACTGGTGGTTTTCGGCGCGTCATCCTTGTGATGGATGCCGTTGTAGATCAGCGTCATGCGCTTGCGTTCGATGCCGAACTGCGCGGCTTTGTCGAGCTCGTACTGGCTGACGCAGATGATCACATCGGTGACCTTCTGCAATACCCGCTCGATCCACGCATAGGCTTTCTGCTTGGTCGGCGAGCTTTCCATCAGGAACGAAAAAGCATGCGGGCAGTAAACGATTTTCGGCTTGCGCCAAGGTCGCAACAGCACGCACACGCAACGCCCGATGACGCCGGAAAAGGTGCTGTGCAAATGCACGACATCGGGTTTTTCCTTGAGCATCACCTGGGTCAGTCGCCAGGCGAAGCGCAGCAACGACGGCACATTGCGGCCGGTCCGGGCGAAGGTGCGGATCTGATGCCCGGCAATCCCGTGCAGTTCTTTTTCCTGATCCTGCGGAACCAGATAGACCCGTTCATAGTTTGCCGCGTCGCCTTCGGGCGAAGCCGAAATCGTACGGATCACCGTCGCGACGCCACCTTTGATCGTCTCTGCCACGTGCAGTATTTTTTTCACAACTCACCCACTTCAAACAGGAAAGGACAATCGCTGACACTCAGGATTTGTCGGACGCGTATTCGTAGTTGTAATAGCCGTAGCCGCCATTGCCGTAGTAGCTGGCTGCACGCTTCTCGACGCCGTTGAACACAGCGCCCTTCAACTCGATGCCATTTTGCGCGAACCGACGAATCGTCAGTTCGATCTCCTTGGCCGGGTTCACCCCGAAGCGCGTGACAATCAGGCTGATGCCTGCTTCTCGACCGACAATTGCCGCATCCGTCACCGCCAGCAACGGTGGCGTGTCGATGATCACCACGTCATACAGCTCGCTGAGTTGCGCCAGCAGTTCACGAAAATTGGCGTGCATCAGCAGTTCTGAAGGATTGGGTGGAACCTGGCCGCGACTGATGAAATGCAGGTTGTCGACTTCGACTGTATTGATCGCCTGCTCGATGCTGCAGCGCTTGACCAACAGGTCCGACAAGCCATTGGTAATCGGCGTATTCAACGTCTTGTGCAGGTGACCTTTGCGCATATCGGCGTCGATCAGCACCACCCGCTGTCCGCTCTGCGCCATGACTGCCGCGAGGTTGGAAGAAACGAAGGTCTTGCCGACCTGCGGGCTCGGGCCGGAAATCATGATCCGGTTGTTAGTCGAATCCAGCCCGGCAAAATGCAGGCACGTGCGCAAACTGCGAATCGACTCGATGGACAAGTCCGTCGGGTTACGCAACGCCAGCAGATACGCCGGTTTCTCCGTCGCATCCTTGCGCACTTTTTTACTGTCTTCTTCCTGCTGCAGTGCGCTGTACGGGATCGATGCATACACCGGCAAACCGAGTTGCTCGATGGCCTCCGGCCCTTCCAGTCCACGGCTCATGGATTTGCGCAACAACACCAGGGCAACACCGAAAAAGGCGCCGAGGAAGGTGGCAATCAGCACGATCAGGGGCTTGCGCGGTTTGACCGGGCTGGTGAGGTCGACATCGGCGGTGTCGATCAACCGCACGTTGCCCACCGCCCCTGCCCGGACGATGTCCAGCTCCTGGGATTTGTTCAGCAGTTGCGTGTAGATCTGCGATGCCACTTCCACGTCGCGGGTCAGGTTCAGCAGTTCCTGTTGCGTCGCAGGCAGGTCCTGGGCCTTGCTCTCCAGTGTCTTTTGTTGCTGGGTCAGTTCGCCGATCTGCATCATCAATGCGCGATAAGCCGGATGCTGCTTGGTGAACTTGCGATCCAGCTCCGCCTGCTGCATTTTCAGCTCGGAGATACGGGTGTCCAGGCTGACAACCTGTTCCAGCACCGATTGGGTTTCGAGGGAAATGTTGACCGTCTTGCCGCGGGTTTGATAACCATTGAGCGCATCGCTGGCCTTCGCCAGATCACGTTTGACCTGCGGCAGTTGGCCTTGCAAAAACTCCAGGCTCTGCGCCGCTTCGGCGGATGTGCGCTGCACGTTCTGCTGCACATACAACGAAGCGATTTTATTGAGGATTTTCACCGCCTCGGCCGCATCGGTGCTGGCCAGGGCGAGACGGATGATGCCCGACTCCTTGCCTTGCTCGGTGATCTCCAGCGCATCCTGGTATTTCTGGATGGTCACAATCCGTGGATTACGCACCACTTCGAAACGGGTGCCGGGGTTCGCCTCCAGATGAGCGATCATCCCTTCCACGCCGCCTTGCGCAAAGGCACTGCCGGCAACGCCTTCCACCAGCAGATTATCGTTGTCATCAAAGAGCTGGAATCGATGCTGCTCGCCGGCGATCAGCGTGAGTTTTTTGCCCAACAATTCCTTCGGCAGATTGAGCCGGGCGAACTCCAGGCGCTCACCGCCCCAGGCGTAGCTGTTCAGGCCGAAACGCGGCGCCGCGACACTGAACTCGGTCTCGCCGCGATAACGTCGGGCGAGAAAGCCACCTATGACCGGGAAGGTTTTGGGGGTGATGTCGATATCAAGGCGAAGATCATCGACCGTTTTGCCGATTATCGCGCGGGACTTGATGATGCCGATTTCGGTCACCGACGGCGATTGCCCGCCGAGCATGCTGTTGAGGTCGGAAAAACCGAGCATGTCGTTCTTTTTCGGCTCGACCTGCACCAGCGCATTCGCCATGTACACCGGCGTCGACAACACCGCGTAGGCAACGCCGGTCATCATGAACGCACCGGTGAGCGCGCCTATTAACCATTTCTGGTCAACCAAAGAGCCAAAAATGCCGAGAAGATCAATACTGTCTTGATCATTGTCCCGGGTGCCGATTACTGACGGTAACTGCATAAGTCTGTTCTTACCATTCACTGATCTGAAGGATATTCATCAATGTCCGAGGCGCTGTGCCCATGAGCAAACAGCATCTTCAATCAATGCGTGGGCATGAATAAACGCGGCCTTTCCTTGACGATACGGATCCTGTATTTCTCGCTCGCTCTGCCACTTGCCGAGCAGAAATACTTTGCCCCTCGCATGAGAGGCAATATTCAAGACTTGTTTTACATGCTCTTTTTCCATGACCAGAATCAGGTCTGATTCATTAACGATGTCGGGTGTGAGTTGCCGCGCCTTAAACCCCTGGGCGTCGTGCCCGTGATCTTCCAGTACCTGGAGGGCCGACGGTTCCATGGCCTCGCCAACCCGTGCGGCAAGGCCCGCCGAGGTGACCGTGATCGTTGAAGGGGCCAGCGCGTTACGCAGCAACGTTTCTGCTGTCGGACTTCGGCAAATATTGCCCACGCAGACGACAAGGATCTTTCTGAACAAGGTTACTTTCCTGTGTAATATCAATAGGCCAATATGCGAGTGGGCTTTAGTGAACCCACAAGACCTTGCGGCACGCAGAAATAGATTCGCCCTGTTAATACAAGTGCATTAAGTACCACAGCCCTCAAAAGTCACCCAACCAGAATTACCGGACCAAAAATAACTGTGATTTTCCGGTATTGGTTTTCTGACAAAAAATAACATTCGTGCACTTAGCACCCTCGCAACTATCGAAATTAAAATAACCAGTTAACGATTGGCCAATTTCATTTAATCGGGAGAGCACACATGAACTCAGCGCCTTTCAAAAGGTTCGCGACCGTCACCCTGTTGATGCTCGGTGCGGCCAGCCAGGTTCACGCCAGCGATTTATTCCCGGCGCTGACTGCCGACAAGACCATCGGTGTCCAGGTGAAGATCCAGACCTTCTCCCCCGCTGATGCCAAACAGATCAAAACCGCTGGATTCGGCTTCGTGCGCTTTGGCGTGTGGACCAATAGCCTCGGCGGCACGGCCTATCAAAAGCAGATACGCGATGCGTTCGCTGCCGCCAAGTCCGCCGGGCTGCCGGTATTGATGACCGTACGCTCGACCAAGGCGCTGACCACTACGCCTGACGACACCGGAGAACTCGCTGCTGCCAGCGAGTCGTTCGCCAACGCGGTGATGAGCCTGGAGAAATCCTACGGCCCGCAACTGGTCGCCATTGAGATATGGAACGAGCCGGACCTGGCGAAGTATTGGCCAACCCGACATTTCGACACGACGTTTGTGCCGTTCATGAGTGCCATGTGCAAGTCGCTGCAGGACACAGCGCCATCGACGCCGTTGATCGGCTTTGGTTTCGCCCGCCCGCCAAGTGCCGGCAGCGCATCGACCGTGGCGCTGGACAGCATCGTCCGCGAATACCCCAAGTGCCTCAGCGCAATCTCCTATCACCCTTATGGCATGTCCGGCGCGCAGATCAGCAAGGCCCAGGCGTTCATTCAACAGAACTTCCATCTACCGGGCGTCATCAGTGAATGGGGCGTTCCCTCGCTCAGATCCAACGGCGGGATTGAAGCGCAGGCCAGCAAAATCAGCGCGTTCATTGCGGACGTCAAACAGCTCGACATCCCGCTGACCTCAATCTACGAGTGGAAAAACAGTGAAACGGGCAGCAATGACCGGGAGAGAAATTTCGGTTTGCTGACCGCTGATGGTCAACCGAAACCGGCGAGCATGGCGGCCTCGACCCGGTTGAATCCAGAGTAGGTCGCTGACGGTCAGTTGCTTTGAACCTGTGCCGCGTTTTGGCATCGTATTTACCGATAGCACGCCCCGCCTTTCAAACAGCCGTACTCCGGTTGTTGCCGCAGGGACCGTCGATACACGTACCCGCCCTTGAGTGGCTGTCAGCGCTCGGGTAATGTCATCAGATCCATAGGACAGAGCACGCCCATGACTTCCAAGCTGGAACAACTCAAACAAATGACAACCGTGGTTGCCGACACCGGCGACTTCGAAGCGATCGCTCGCGTGAAACCCGTGGACGCCACGACTAACCCTTCCCTGCTGCTCAAGGCCGCAGCGATTCCCGCGTACGCCGAACTGCTGAACGCGAGCGTCAGCGACTGCAAGGGCGACATAGGCCTGGCCAGCGACCGTTTTGGCGTTGCCGTGGGCCAGGAGATCCTCAAATTGATCCCGGGTCGCATTTCCACCGAAGTGGATGCGCGCCTGTCATTCGACACCGACGCCATGCTCAAGCGTGCGCATCGTCTGATCGAGCTGTACGAAAAAGCCGGCATCGGCCGTGACCGCGTGCTGATCAAGATCGCCTCCACCTGGGAAGGCATCCGCGCTGCCGAGATCCTTGAAAAAGAAGGCATCCAGACCAACCTGACCCTGCTGTTCTCCTTTGCCCAGGCAGCCGCCTGTGCCGACGCCGGGGTGTTCCTGATTTCGCCGTTCGTGGGCCGTATCTACGACTGGTACAAGAAAGCCAACGGCAACGACTACACCGGCGCGGACGATCCGGGCGTGCAGTCGGTGACGCGCATCTACAACTACTACAAGGCCAATGACTAC
Source organism: Pseudomonas sp. C32 (assembly GCF_030417915.1). Classification (NCBI taxonomy): domain Bacteria; kingdom Pseudomonadati; phylum Pseudomonadota; class Gammaproteobacteria; order Pseudomonadales; family Pseudomonadaceae; genus Pseudomonas; species Pseudomonas sp. C32. The sequence continues at coordinate 38,653 of NZ_JAUHUK010000029.1, forward strand.
AAGACCGTGGTCATGGGCGCGAGCTTCCGCAATCTGGGCCAGATCGAGCACCTGGCCGGCTGTGATCGCCTGACCATCAGCCCTGACCTGATCGACAAGCTGGCGGCGGACACCGGCAAGCTGGAGCGCAAACTCGCCCCAGGCCATGCTGGTGAAGCACGTTTGAGCCTCAACGAATCGCAATTCCGCTGGTTGTCCAACGAAGACGCGATGGCGACCGAGAAACTGGCCGAAGGCATTCGTCAGTTCGCTCGCGACCAGGAGAAGCTTGAGGCGTTGTTGCAGGCCAAGCTGTGATCTGATTCAGCGAAATGCAAAAAGGGCGAACCCTGGTGGGTTCGCCCTTTTTTGTGGCTGTTTGACTCGGTTGGCTGCGCGCGGTTTTTGCAGTGGTTCAACGGGTGCCATCGCTGGCAAGCCAGCTCCTACAGGGTAATCGATGTGTTCAATTGTAGGAGCCGGCTTGCTGGCGATGGCGCCTGGACAAGCACCATCGGCTCAGGAAATCAGTGGCGTTCCAGCGCATTCACCAGATCATGGAACGCTTCACGATTGGAGTCGTTCAGGCCCATGAGGATCTTGTGCGCTTCGAGCACCTTGATCCGCACCACTTCTTCGGACTGATCCTGATCTGGCAGGTCGTCCAGGCATTCCGGGCACGGCACAGGCTTGTCAACGATGTTGAACACCTGCTCGAAGCCCATGGACTGCAGAAGACGGGTGATGTCTTCGTGCGTGGTGACGACGGTCGGCAACAGGCCGACCTTCTGCCGCGACAGGATCGACAACTTGGCCAACAGGCCAAGGGTGGTGCTGTCGATGCTGCGGGTTTCAGTCAGGTCGATCACGATCGCGTTGAAATTCAACGCGGTGAAGATCCGATCAATAGTCGCATCCAACGCCGAACACAGGGTCAGGCGAACTTCACCGACGAACTTCAGGACGAAGGTGCCGTCCTGCTCGGCGAACTGGATTCTACCGGTACTCATCAAAGATTCCTGCTCAACACCAACAGGGCGATATCATCCGGCATCTCCCCTAGCGTGGCCAATCCAAAAACCTGCCGCAGCCCATCCAGGGTGCCGCCCGCAGCCTTGACCCGTTGGGGCAACGCCGCCTCTTTTTCTTTGAGTGTGGGTTCTGGCAAAAGGTCCAGAATGCCATCAGACATCAGCGTCAGGCTGAACGTCGGCGGCAGCTCCAGTACGTGATCTTCGTAGGTCGCTTCGTTGAAGAGGCCTACGGGCAGACCGCGCCCTTCCAGATAACTGACACTGTCGGGTGTGTACAACACCGGCAACGGCAGATGACCGCCGATGCTATAGGTCAACAAACCTGTCTCCTCGTCGATGACTCCACCGACCATTGTGACGTGTTTACCCAGCTTACAACTGATCAGGCCCCGGTTGATATGACCAAGGACTTCTGAAGGCTTGAACTCCGGCAATGTGCCGCTGCGCTTGGATTCGAACAGCAAGCGCGTGGTCATGAACTTCAACAGCACCGTGACGAAGGCTGAAGAGGCGCCATGACCGGATACGTCGGCCAGGTAGAACGCTACCCGACGCTCGTCGACCCGGAAGTAGTCGACAAAATCACCCGACAGGTACAGCGACGGGATGATCTGGTGAGCAAATTTGAACTCGTCGATGGACCAGGGGCTGACCGGCAGCATGTTCATCTGCACCTGACGACCGGCGTTCTGGTCTTCCTGGAGCAGGTTCAGGCTGGCGGCGAGCTCGCGGTTGGCCTTCTCCAGCTTCTCGCGGTAGCGCTGGTTTTCCACCATCAGACGCGCACGATCCAGGGCCCGACGCACAGAGTGCTCAAGCACTGCCAGATCTTCGAGAGGCTTGATCAGGTAATCCGCCGCACCCAGGCGCAGGGCCTCGACCGCGTCGTTCATCACGCCGGCGCCCGACACCACGATCACTGGCGTCTGCGGCGACCGCTCGGTGACCTGGCGAATGAGTTCGAGTCCGCCCATCTGCGGCATGCGCAGATCGCAGATGACCAAGTCGGGCTTGTCTTGCTCGAATACCTGAAGACCTTGCTGACCATTGCTGGCCTGCAAGACGCTGAAACCACTGTCTTCCAAATAGGCGGCGAGGCTCGCGCGCACTACTTCGTCATCATCGATTATCAGCAGCGTGGCACTGGTTTTTGGCATGTGGGCAAACGGCGCCAGAATTAGGTTGGCGTAGCTGGCGGGGAACGGGTCCCGGCTCACACTACTGGATTCGCTTTCTAGCCTCTCTGTCGCACCACTTTCGAGCATTTGCCCTACACGCATGTACACCAGAGGTGCCCTTCTAAGGCGCAGACGGTACTCCCATCCGCGAGGTGTTTCAAGCTCATGCCGATGGTCGCTTGACGTCTACACTCTGCAAATCACCGGGAGTTATAAGAACAATCAAAACCGTAACCCAATCGAAGGATCAAGCCCATGAGTCAAACCCGTCGGGACTACAGCGAAAAGCGCGATTTCATCCGCATGCGGGTCGATGCCGATGTGTCGATGATTCATCAAGGCGATCAGGTGCCCGCCATCTGCATCGACCTTTCCAGCAGCGGTATGCAGGTCCAGGCGCCGCGATTATTCAAGGTTGGCGACCGACTCCAAGTACGGCTCGATTCCGACCATACGGCGTTGAAAGGCCTTGAGGCCGACACCGAGGTGGTTTGGGTGAGAGAACAGGACGACGGCAAGCAGAAACTCGGCCTTACAATCCTCAAGATGCATTGACCCGGCACCAGACGAAAAAAGCGGCCCGAAGGCCGCTTTTTCTGTTTTATCGGTCAGGATTTAAAAATCGTCTTCTACCTGGCCATCTTTCACCTTGAATTCGCGGTTTTGCAGGTACGCGTTCCGGATGAAAGTGTACTTGTCGCCACTGATCAGTTTTTCGCTCGACAGCAGGCTGGCACGGGTGTCGACGATGTTCAGACCGAACACCGAATTACGCACTGGCACGTCATCGATGTAGTGGTACGCACCGGTGTAGCCATCGACGTACTTCGAGGGTGCATCACGCAAGGTGCTTGGACCAAGGAGCGGCAGCATCACGTACGGGCCACTGCCAACGCCCCAGTAACCGAGCGTCTGGCCGAAATCTTCGTCATTGCGATTAAGGCCCATTTGCGTGCCGACATCAAAGAAGCCCAGCAGACCGAAAGTGGTGTTGAAAATCAGGCGTGCTGTGTCGACGCCCGCGGCAGCCGGTTTGGCCTGCAGAATATCGTTGGCAAGGTTGGTGACATCACCGACGTTGCGGAACATGTTGTGAATGCCGTCTTCAAGAAATTGCGGCGTCACAAACTGATAGCCCTGGGCCAAAGGCTTCAGGGCATAGGTATCGAGGACATCGTTGAATTTGAAAATCGGGCGATTGACGCTTTCCCAAGGATCATCTTCCGTAGCTGCCTGGGCAACGAACGGAACCAGCAACAGGCTGGCACACACACAAATCTGGGCTAGATGATTGCTCCAGCGCATAGAAAAAAACTCCTTGGACGGTACCGGCTCGAGCGCTTGGCCCGGGCAATAAGATGGCGAGTATAAGGCGTAAATAGTCCTTTAGACACATTACGATATGTGCATGGTAAGGATTCAGCCTGACTGTGAGCGTTTCACAGCAATGTCACTCAACTGTCACTGTTGACCTTTAGCCTCAGGCTATTTCAGGGACGTTCACATGTCGCACGCCGAAACATTGCCCCAAACCGCTCTGAATCTGACCGCCGTGTTGTTCGGCCTCAGTGGCTGTCTGGTGGACTTCGGCGCGCGCACGCACCGGCACGACAGCCCTCTGGCCGAACCTGCCGAGACCACGCCCGGAGCACTGGACGCCCTGCAGAGTTTGCAGCGGCAGAAAATCCCTTGCGCCTGGCTTGATGAACTGCCTCCGGCGCTCTGCCATTCCATGGCCACTGCCCTGCCAGAATGGATCAAAGATGCGCAACATCCCGCAACAATCAACCCTTGGCCCGCGCCCGACGCGTGCTGGCAGGCATTGATGAATTTAGGCATTGAGCGATTGGACGGCTGTGTACTGGTCAGTGGCGAACCGCGACTGCTGCAATCGGGCCTCAATGCCGGGTTGTGGACCATCGGCCTGGCGTCCTGCGGCTCGTTGTGCGGACTGGCACCTGAGGCCTGGCAGGCGTTGGCCCCACAGGAGCGCGATATCAAACGAGGCAAGGCGACGATGCAGCTGTTTGGCCTGGGCGTGCATTCGGTGATCGACCACCTCGGAGAGCTCGACACCTGTCTGGCTGACATCCAGTTGCGTCGCTTCAAAGGCGAAAAGCCCTGATCGAGATCATGCAGGTTAGGCAGGAGTGGATTAATCTAAAGGTCAGCCATAGACCTTTGGCGAACCGCTGCGGTCTATGCCAGTGCCAATCGAGAGAAGGAAGAACGCCATGCCTGCCCGCGAACTGCAAGAACAGCTCAATGCCCTGCGCGAGCAATTGGAACAGAATCCTCCACTGTCCGAAGCTGAACGCGCCGAACTGCACGAACTGATGCAACAGATCGAGTTGAAGCTTGAGCTCGAAACCAAAACCCAGGATTCCAGCCTCGCCGATGGCGTCAACCTGGCCGTCGAACGCTTCGAGCTCGAACACCCGACCCTGGCCGGGACACTGCGCAACATCGGGCAGGCCTTGGCCAACATGGGGATCTGAGCCCGCAAAAGCCTTTGTAGGAGCAAGCTTGCTCGCGATGGTGTGTCAGTCGACGCCAAGGTAGCTGACACTCAATCGCGAGCAAGCTCGCTCCTACAAAAATGGATCTTTATTGACGGACCAGACGATGGTTCGGCAGTTGCACCTCTTCAGTGCTGCGATACGGATTGATATCCAGCCCGCCACGACGCACATAGCGCGCATACACCGTCAACTTCTCCGGTTTCAACAACCGCTGAAGGTCCAGGAAGATCCGCTCAACACACTGCTCATGGAAGTCCGAGTGCTGGCGGAAGCTGACGATGTACTCCAGCAAACTCGCATGATCCAGCGCCGCACCACGGTACTCCACCGCCACGCTGCCCCAGTCCGGCTGACTGGTGACCGGGCAATTGGATTTGAGCAAATGGCTGTGCACGCTCTCCTCGACAATGCGCGAGTCGTCGCAACGCAACAGCTCCGGACGCGGGTGCTCGTAGTTGCTGACGCTGATATCCAGATCATCGATGCACACGCCAGGCAATGCCACGACGCCTTCGGCCTCGACATCCTTCAAACTGCGAATGCGCACGCCGACCGGCTTGCCGGCAGCGGCCGACAGGTCTTTGGCCAGCGTCGCCTCAAGGCTCGCCGTATCGTCGAACGGCGTCTGGTTCAGCGAGTTGAGGTACAGCTTGAACGACTTCGATTCGATGATGTTCGGCGAATCCGCCGGGATGGTGAATTCACCGATCGCTACCACGGGCTTGCCCGACGGCAACAGCCACGACAACTCGAAGCAGTTCCAGAAATCCACACCCTTGTACGGCAGGGTTTCAGCCGTCAGGCCCAGTTCTGCCCACTTCGCGGTGCGCGGAATCGGGAACAGCAGGGACGGCGTATAAGTGGCGATGTATTCGCTGGATTTGCCCAGCGGCGAGTGTTCGGCTGCGGGATGCATGGCGGAAACCTGACTGAAGAATCAGCGGATTCTATCAGCCTTTGCTCCCGCCTTTGAGTGCTTACTGACTGACAGTCAGTTTGCCGACCATGCCGGCCTGGTAATGACCGGGGAAGTTGCAGGCAAATTCCAGGTTGGTGGCCTTGCTGAAGGTCCAGGTCAACTCGGCCGTCTTGCCCGGCGGCACCAGCACGCTGTTCGGATCGTCATGCTTCATGCCGTGCCCCATCGAACCGTGATCCATACCGGCCATGTTGCCGTGGTCCATTTCCTTGACGGCAGTAGGCGTGAGCATGCCACTTTGCTGCATCTGCAACATTTCCTGCTGATGCCGGGCATGCATCGCCGCATCGCCCAGGTTGAATTCGTGCAGCAACTGGCCTTTATTCACCAGTACAAAGCGCACGGTTTCCCCAGCCTTGACGTCGATCGTCTTCGGGTTAAAAGACATGTCGCCCAAGACCACTTCCACGCTGCGGGTCGCCTTGGCTGCCGATGCAGGTTGACCGAATTCGTAGGTATGCGCCGGACTCGCCCACGCCGTCGAACTCAGCGCCAGCAAACAAGCGACTTGTACCAGGGATTTGCGTAAAAACATGGTCATGCTCCAACAAGATAGGGCTCAGTGTGTGAAAAACTCTAAACTGCTGCCACTGCCCGCAACCTGACAGCCAGATTACAACTTTGTCAGGTTGGCCTGTATGAACGCCGTCCACGGTATAAAGCGTTCGTTCCACTTGCCATGAGTCGCCCATGAAACTGCTGATCGTCGAAGACCAACCGAAAACCGGCCATTACCTGCGCCAGGGCCTGGCCGAGGCCGGGTTCAACACGGAACTGGTGGCTGATGGCAACACCGGCCAGCAATTGGCCCTCAGCGGTGAATATGCCCTGCTGATTCTCGATGTGATGCTGCCAGGTCGTGATGGCTGGCAGATTCTGCAAGCGGTGCGCAGTGCGGGCCTGGATACACCGGTACTTTTTCTGACAGCCCGAGACGCCGTGGAGGACAGGGTTCACGGCCTCGAACTGGGCGCCGACGACTATCTGGTCAAACCCTTCGCTTTTTCTGAACTGTTGGCCCGGGTTCGCAGCCTGTTGCGCCGTGGCAGCACGACCCCCCAGGAAACCAGTTTGCAACTGGCCGACTTGCGTCTGGACCTGATCCGTCGCCGGGTCGAACGCGGCGGCCAGCGCATCGACCTCACCGCCAAGGAATTCGCCCTGCTGGAAATGCTCCTGCGGCGCCAGGGTGAAGTCCTGCCGAAATCGCTGATTGCCTCCCAGGTCTGGGACATGAATTTCGACAGCGACACCAATGTCATCGAAGTCGCGATCCGGCGCCTGCGCCTGAAGATCGACGACGAATTCCCCAACAAACTGATCCACACCGTGCGCGGCATGGGTTACGTCCTCGAAGAGCGCTCAGCCTGATGCGAAGAATGTCCTTGGGCAGCCGCCTGGCGCTGCTGTTTGCGGCGTGCACCGCCGTGGTGTCGTTGTTTGCCGGCGTATTGTTCAGCCGCGCCAGCGAGGCGCACTTCGTCGAGCTTGATCAGCAATTGCTGGACGGCAAGTTGATTGGCTTGCGGCGTGCCCTGCAGGACCTTCAATCAAACGACAGTGAAATCAAACTGGCCGAAGAACTGAGCCGGCAAGCCGACCTGTCGCTGCGCATCACCGGCAGCGATGGCCGACGCTGGTATGACAGCACAACGAGCGTGCCAGACAAACTCCCGCAACAGTCGGGACTCTCGACGATCAATAACAACGGCACCGATTACCGTGTGCTGAATGCGCCTTTGTTTCCCGACAAGCCGGACTCGCCACAACTGACCCTGCTGCTGGACATCACCCATCACCAGCACTTTTTGCAGCGCATGCAGCACCTGATCTGGCTGACGGTGGGTTTGTCGGCCCTGGCGACCGCCCTGCTGGGTGCCTGGGCCGCACGTAGCGGTTTGCGGCCGTTACGGCGCATGAGCGCGGTCGCCAGAGGCGTGTCGGCGCAATCGCTCAACGCCCGCTTGCCGGAAGAACACATGCCGCCGGAACTCGCGGAAATGGCCCACCACTTCAACGCCATGCTCGGACGCCTCGACGACTCTTTTCAGCGCCTGTCCGCCTTCTCTGCCGACATCGCCCATGAACTGCGCACGCCTCTGTCGAACCTGCTGACGCACACCCAGGTCACCCTCACCCGCCCTCGCCCCCTCGAGGATTACCGCGAAGCGTTGCACAGCAACCTCGAAGAACTGCAATGGATGGCGCAACTGGTCAACGACATGTTGTACCTGGCGAAGTCTGATCACGGGCTGTTGGTGCCCAAGCGTAAAACGCTGGATCTGGCAGTGGAAACGGACCTGCTGCTGGAGTTTTTTGCGCCGCTGGCTGAAGACGCGCAGGTGAAACTGAGCCGTGAAGGTGACGCGCGTATAGAGGGCGACCGCAGCATGTTGCGGCGCGCACTGTCGAACCTGCTGGACAATGCTTTGCGCTTTACGCCGATCGCTGGCGAGGTTCGGGTGCGAATCCTCGAACAGCCAAACGCGTTGCGCCTGACCGTTGAAAATACCGGCGAACCGATTTCCGAAGATCTATTGCCACGCCTGTTTGACCGGTTTTACCGGGCTGACCCGGCTCGCCGGGAAGGCAGTAGCGAACATGCAGGATTGGGGTTGGCGATCACCCAGTCGATCATCCGCGCCCATGGCGGGCAGATTCATTGCGAATCGGACAATGGATGGACCAGGTTTGTGATCGAGTTACCCAAGAAGGATTGAGGCCTGCCGTTCCGGCCTCATCACTAGCAGGCTAGCTAGTCGTTCCCAACCCCCCTGTGGGAGCTAGCCTGCTAGCGATTGCGGTCAAGAGGTTTACGAATATCTCAACGCGTGAGCCGGCTCAATCTTCGCCGCCCGCCAAGCCGGGTAAATAGTGGCCAGGAAACTCAACACAAACCCCGCCGAGCAAATCAACGCAACATCCGCACCCTGCAACTCCGACGGCAGGTTACTGACGAAGTACACGTCGGAACTGAAGATGTGCTGCCCGCTGACCCGCTCGATCCAGCCGACGATCTGACTGACATTCAGCGCGGCAATCACACCTAGCACACCGCCAATCAAAGTGCCGACGATGCCGATCACAGTGCCCTGCACCATGAAGATCGCCATGATCTGCCGCGGTGTGGCGCCGATGGTGCGCAGGATCGCGATGTCCGCGCCCTTGTCGTTCACCACCATGATCAAGGTCGCGATGATATTGAACGCCGCCACGGCGACGATCATCAGCAACAGCAGGCCGATCATGGTTTTTTCCATCTTCATCGCACTGAACAGACTGCCCTGGGTGTGGGTCCAGTCGTCAGCCTTGTACGCAGCGCCCAGGCCGGTGGCGATGTCGCTCGACACTTGCGGAGCCGCGTACAAATCCTTCACCGCCAGGCGCACGCTCTGCACCTGATTCGGCTCCCAATGCTGCATCTGCGCGGCGTCGGCGACGTGGATCAGCGCCATCGAACCGTCCAGCTCGGCGCCAACCTTGAACACACCGACCACGTTCAAGCGCTGCATGCGCGGGGTAATCCCGCCCGGTGCGGTGCTGATTTCCGGAACGATCAGGGTGATCTTGTCGCCGACATTCAAGCGAAAGCGCCGCGCCGTGATCTCACCGACCACCACGCCGAATTCACCCGGCTTCAGGGCTTCGAGGCTCCCCTGAACAATGTGCTTGGCGACGATCGACACCTGGCCTTCCAGCGCCGGATCGACACCGCTGACCTGAATCGGCTGCATCGTGCCCTTGTAGGACAGCATGCCTTCCATCTCGGTGAACGGCACCGCCGCCGTCACTTCCGGGTTTTTCATCGCAGCCGCTGCCACGGGCTTCCAGTCGTCAATCGGATTGACGCCGACGATGGTGGCGTGCGGCACCATGCCGAGAATGCGCGAACTCATTTCGCGCTGGAAGCCGTTCATCACCGACAGCACCACAATCATCGCCAGCACGCCCAGGGCGAGGCCGATCATCGAGGTCATCGAGATGAAGGAAACAAAGCGATTGCGGCGCTTGGCGCGGGTATAGCGCGTGCCGATAAAGATCGATAACGGTCTGAACATTCGCTGGGGCACCGTATAAAAATAAAAGACCCGACGTGCTTTTCAGCTTCGTCGGGTTTCAACCCATCAGATAGGCGTGAGGCAACCGTCCTGCAAATGCAGGACGCGGTCCATCTGGCGGGCCAGGTTCATGTCGTGGGTCACCACCAGGAACGCCGTGCGCATCGAGGTGCTGAGTTCCAGCATCAAGTCCTGGATCCCTTGGGCGGTGTGGGAATCGAGGTTGCCGGTGGGCTCGTCGAGCATCACCAGGCCCGGGTTGTTCACCAGCGCACGGGCAATGGCCACGCGCTGACGTTCACCACCGGACAGCTCGGCCGGTTTGTGCTCCAGGCGATGGCCCAGCCCTACCCGTTCCAGCAATGCGGTCGCACGCTGACGCGCTTCCGGGATTGCGGTCTTGCCGATCAACAGCGGCATGCAGACGTTTTCCAGCGCGGTGAACTCGGGCAGCAAATGGTGAAACTGGTACACGAAGCCAAGTGCACGGTTACGCAGCAGGCCGCGCTTTTTCTCGCTCAGTGCCGACAGCTCTTCACCGTCGAGCCAGACGCTGCCCGTGGTCGGCGTATCGAGGCCGCCCAACAGGTTGAGCAAGGTACTTTTGCCCGAGCCGGACTTGCCGACAATCGCCACCCGCTCACCCGGATGCAGCTCCAACTGCAGGCCGGCCAACACTTCCACCGATTCAGGGCCTTCCTCGTAGGATTTGCCCAGGCTGCGGCAGCTCAAGATTGCTTTATCACTCATGCCCGACTCACTCATAACGTAGCGCCTCCGCAGGCTGGGTGCGCGCAGCACGCCAGGCTGGATACAGGGTGGCGAGGAAACTCAGGACCAACGCCGCACAGCAGACCATCACCACATCCTGGCTCTGCACCTGCGACGGCAGGTAATCGATAAAGTACACGTCGGCGTTGAGGAATTTGTGCCCGATCAGGCCTTCCAGCGCTGCGATCGCGGCGCTGACGTTCAACGCGGCGAAGATCCCGACCACGGCACCGATCGCCGTGCCGACCACGCCAATGACCGTCCCCTGCACCATGAACGTGCGCATGATCGTGCCCGGCGTCGCGCCCAGTGTGCGCAGGATCGCGATGTCGCCCTTCTTGTCGTTCACCACCATCACCAGCGTGGAGATGATGTTGAACGCTGCGACGGCAACAATCAGCAGCAGCAACAGGCCGATCATGGCTTTTTCCATGCGGATGGCCTGGTACAGGTTGCCGTGGGTGCGGGTCCAGTCACGAGCGTAGTAGCGGTCTTCGCCGAGGTCGCGGGCGATGGTCCACGCGGTGCGTGGCGCCTGGAACAGGTCGTCGAACTTCAGGCGCAGGCCCTGGACCTGATCCGGCTTCCAGCGATGCAAACGCGCCAGATCCTGCAGGTTGGTAATGCCCAGGTAGCCATCCAGCTCGCCAGCGCCGACGTGGAAGATGCCGACCACAGTAAAGCGCTTCATGCGCGGGAACATCCCGGCCGGGGTCACGGTGACTTCCGGAGCCACGAAAGTCAGCTTGTCGCCAACCGCCGCACCGAGTTTCGCCGCGGCCTTGTCGCCGATGACGATGCCGAATTCACCCGGCACCAGGTCGTCGAGTTTGCCCTGCGTCATGAAGTTATCAATGATCGACACCTGGCGTTCGAGCGCCGGGTCGATGGCATTGAGCAGGACTTTCGAGACTTTGCCGTTGTTGGTCAGCAAACCCTGCATTTGCGTAAACGGCGCAACGGCCGTCACCTGCGGGTTTTGCTTGACCTTCGTGGCCAGGCGTTGCCAATCGCTGATGGCCTCGCTTGACTCGATGGTCGCGTGGGGCACCATGCCCAGCACGCGGGTACGCATCTCATGATCGAAGCCGTTCATCACCGACAGCACGACAATCATCACGACCACGCCAAGGGCGAGCCCGATCATCGAAGTCAGGGAAATGAATGACACAAAATGATTGCGACGCTTTGCACGGGTGTAACGCGTGCCGATAAATACGAAGAGAGGTCTGAACATGTCGGGGCTTGTTCGGAGGGAAAAGGAACGTCCTTGTGGCGGGGGTCGATAACCAGCTTTACACTCAGACCACCGCCGCTACCATGGGTTCGCCATGTCGACATTAGATGAAGAAGATCGCCGCGAATACTACCGTATCGAGGACACGATCGCACTGGAAATTCGGCCCCTGTCCGCTACCGAAGCCACAGGCCAGGAAGTGTTGCAGGATGCTTCCCCGCTCTTCAACTTGCTCAGCGAACTGCACCTGAGCGAATTCGAGTCGCAGCACCTGTTGCGCCAGATCAGCGAACGCGACCGAAACCTCGCGGCGTTCCTGAAATCCCAGAACAAACGCATCGATTTGTTGAGCCAGGTGGTCGCGATCACCGCGCTCGGGCAGATTGGCCAACCGCAACCGGTGATCATCTCCGAAGGCGGTCTCGACTTTCAGCACCCCACCCCCATTGCCGCCGAATCACGTCTATCGGTCAAGCTGGTGCTGATGCCGCAAGCCCTGGGCCTGTTGCTGCGCGCACGGGTCACCCATTGCGACCGCAAGGGCGATGGTTATGACATCGGCACCGAGTTCGAACACCCAACCGATGCGCAACGGCAGCTGTTGGCCCGCTACATCTTGCAGAAGCAGGCACAGGAACGACGTCTGGCCCGCGAACAAATCGACTCAGGCATTTAATTTAAGGAAGAACCGTGACCCTCATCTACGGCCATCGCGGCGCCAAGGGCGAAGCACCGGAAAACACCCTGACCAGTTTTCAGGAATGTCTGAAGCACGGCGTGCGCCGCTGCGAGCTGGACCTGCACCTGTCCATGGACGGCGAGCTGATGGTCATCCATGACCCGACGCTCAAGCGCACCACCGACCGTCGCGGCAAGGTCGTCGAGCACGCGGCGGCCGATCTTGTGACTTACGATGCGCGCAAAGGGGGACCTGGCTGGATCAAGCCATGCCCGATTCCGACGCTGGAAGAACTGTTCGAGAAATGCGATTTCGATCACTGGCAACTGGAAGTCAAAAGCGCATCAAGGATGCGTGCCGCGACCACCGTGCTGGCGATTCGTGAAATGGCGCAGCGTCACGGCCTGATGGACAAGGTGACCATCACCTCAAGTTCCCGTGAAGTGCTGAAGGCTGCGCTGGAGTTGGTGCCGGACGTATCCCGCGGACTGGTGGCCGAATATGCCTGGCTCGACCCGCTGAAAGTCGCGCAAAGCTATGGCTGTGAAATTCTGGCGCTGAACTGGACCCTGTGCACGCCGGAACGCCTGCAGAAGGCGCAGCGTCAGGGGCTGCATGTGTCGGTGTGGACAGTCAACGAACCTGCGCTGATGCGCAGGCTCGCCGACTTCGGCGTTGACAGCCTGATTACAGACTTTCCCGGTTTGGCCACTGCCACGCTCGAGAATTGCTGAAATCGGTCTCCCCGGCCGGCTCAGGCCACCGGCCGGAGCCACTCAAAAAAGCCGGTTGAGGCCGTCGTATGCCGCTACCCGGTAGGCTTCGGCCATGGTCGGGTAGTTGAACGTGGTGTTGACGAAGTACTTCAGCGTGTTCAGTTCGCCCGGCTGGTTCATGATCGCCTGACCGATGTGCACGATCTCCGACGCCTGATAACCGAAGCAGTGAACGCCCAGCACTTCCAGGGTTTCACGGTGGAACAGGATCTTCAGCATGCCTTGCGGCTCGCCGGCGATCTGCGCACGCGCCATGCTCTTGAAGAAGGCCTTGCCCACTTCGTACGGCACTTTGGCCTGGGTCAGCTCCTGCTCGTTCTTGCCGATCGAGCTGATCTCCGGAATGGTGTAGATGCCGGTCGGCACGTCATTCACGAAGCGCCAGCTGCCGTTGTCGACGATGCTGCCAGCGGCCGAACGACCCTGGTCGTGAGCAGCACTGGCCAGGCTTGGCCAACCGATTACGTCGCCAGCGCCATAGATGTTCTGGATGCCGGTGCGGTAGTTTTCATCGACTTCGATCTGGCCACGACCATTGACCTTCACGCCGATGTTTTCCAGGCCCAGCTGATCAGTGTTACCGGTACGGCCGTTGCACCAGAGCAAGGCGTCGGCCTTGATCTTCTTGCCGGACTTGAGGTGCAGGATCACGCCATTGTCCACGCCTTCGACGCGGTCGTAGTCTTCGTTGTGGCGAACGGTGATGTTGTTGTTGCTGAAGTGGTAGCTCAACGCCTGGGAGATTTCCGAGTCGAGGAAGCTCAGCAACTGACCGCGGTTATCCACCAGTTCAACCAGCACACCCAGACCACTGAAAATCGAAGCGTATTCGCAACCGATCACGCCAGCGCCGTAAACGATGAGTTTGCGCGGGGTGTGGCCCAGGCTGAGGATTGTGTCGCTATCGTAGATACGCGGGTGGTGGAAATCGATGTCCGCCGGACGATACGGGCGCGAACCGGTGGCGATGATGATGTGCTTGGCCACCAGCTTTTCGACCACGCCGTTGGCGCAGACCACTTCGATGGTTTGTTCGTCGGCGAAGCTGCCGGTGCCAAAGAACACGTCGACGCGGTTACGGGCGTAGTAGCCGGTACGCGAAGCGACTTGTTTGGCGATGACTTTCTCGGCGCTTTTCAACACGTCCGGGAACGAGAACCAACGCGGCTCACCAATGGCCCGGAACATCGGATTGGTGTTGAACTGCATGATCTGCCGCACCGAGTGACGCAGTGCCTTGGACGGGATGGTGCCCAAGTGAGTGCAGTTGCCGCCGACCTGGCGACGGCTATCGACCATCGCCACCTTGCGCCCTGCCTTGGCGGCGTTCATTGCCGCGCCTTCCCCCGCCGGGCCGGAACCCAACACCACCACGTCGTAGTTGTAGACAGCCATGCGTACTCCTCAGAACAGGCCGCGGCACTCTCGGCACCTGCGGCTAAATCACACCAATCTGTGGCGTGAAGGAACAATTTGGGGTCAGTGCAGAACCCGGACACAGTCTATAGAAGCGTCAACGCCGCGCACATTAACCCTTGGTCGCGTCGTAGGCTACTTTTGCCTGCACTACAACGCCAGTTTTCAATGCTCAAATTGCCGAATTCATTCGGTTTTTTCGCCACTGAGGCGCTCGAAAGCGTGACTGCCGCGTGTGACGAAACCTGTATCGGCACGAATCACAAAAAACGCGCCGACATCGTGCTTCTCTGCGTAGTCCCAACCGCGCTCCGGGCCGAGAATCAGCAACAGCGTCGACAAGCCATCGGCCATCAGCGCTGAAGGATGAATCACCGTGACCGACGCCAGAGTGTGTGAGACCGGTGAACCGGTCCGGGCATCGAAGGTGTGGGAAAAACGCCGCCCTCCTTGCTCGAAATAATTGCGGTAGTCACCCGAAGTGGAAACGCCGTAGCCGTCGACCGCAATGATTCGCTCAGCCACCTGGCGGTCATCCCGAGGTTCTTCCAGGGCAATGCGCCACGACGAGCCGTCGGGTTTGCTGCCCGCGGCCTTGAGTTCTCCAGTGACTTCGACGAGGTAGTCGTGGATGCCCTTTTCCTCTAGCCGTGCGGCAATCGTATCAACGGTGTAACCGGCGGCAATGCTGTTGAAGTCGACCTCGACGGCGGCGTCCTTGCACAGCTGATCACCCTGGATGCGCAGGTGGGTGTAGCCGACACGTTGGCGCGCCTCGGTGAGCGCTTCGGCAGACGGCACTTTTTCCTCGCGTGCCTGCGGACCGAAGCCCCAGAGATTGAGCAGCGGCTCGACCGTCAAATCGAAAGAGCCTTCGCTTTGCACAGACAACTGCTCGCCCACGCGAACCAATTCAAGGATTGACGCGGGCATGATCTGACACTGGTTGGCGGGCATGGCGTTGAAGCGCTCGATGTCCGAGTCGCTGCGGTAGGTCGACATTTGCCGGTCGACATCCGCGAGGATTTTCTCCACTGCCTCCCGAACTTCGACCGGAGCGGGAAGATCGGCGTGACGGACGTACTTGATCGAGTACGTGCTGCCCATGGTCGGGCCGCCGAAGCTTTCCATGGCGCCGCTGTTGCCGCAGCCGGACACCCCTCCTATCAGCGCCAGAAATAAAAACTTCCATCCGCTCAAAAACAATCTCACCTTTTCTGATGCCCTGATAAAAGATCGCAGCCTTCGGCAGCTCCTACAGGATTGCATACCTTTGTAGGAGCTGCCGAAGGTTCGGGCCGCGTTCGGACGATCTTTTGATCTTGATCGTTTTAGCATCACACAAACAAAAACGCCCCGACCAAAGTCGGGGCGTTTTTGTTTGTGCTAAGGCTTAGCGCGGGAAAGCTGGCGGGTTTACACCGGCCATGTCTTCCATCACGCGAACCACCTGGCAGCTGTAACCGAACTCGTTGTCGTACCAAACGTACAGTACAACGCGGTTATCCTGGGTGATGGTCGCTTCTGCGTCCACAACGCCTGCGTGGCGCGAGCCAACGAAGTCGGTGGAAACCACTTCCTGGGAGCTCACGTAGTCGATCTGCTTGTGCAGATCCGAGTGCATGGCCATCTGGCGCAGGTACTCGTTGATCTCTTCGCGAGTGGTGGCCTTTTCCAGATTCAGGTTCAGGATGGCCATCGACACGTTTGGCGTAGGAACGCGAATCGCGTTGCCGGTCAGCTTGCCCTTGAGCACTGGCAGTGCCTTGGCGGCGGCAGTGGCGGCACCGGTCTCGGTGATGACCATGTTCAGCGGCGCGGCGCGGCCACGACGGCTGCCCTTGTGGAAGTTGTCGATCAGGTTCTGGTCGTTGGTGAACGAGTGAACGGTTTCGACGTGGCCGTTGATGATGCCGAACTTGTCGTTGACTGCCTTGAGCACCGGCACAATGGCGTTGGTGGTACAGGAAGCCGCCGAGATGATCTTGTCATCAGGCGTGATGTCGCCATGGTTGATGCCGTGCACGATGTTCTTCAGCGCGCCCTTGCCAGGTGCGGTGAGGATCACGCGGGCAGCGCCCGGGCAGGCCAGGTGCTGGCCCAGGCCGTCGGCGTCACGCCATACACCGGTGTTGTCGACGATCAGCGCGTTTTCGATGCCGTACTGGGTGTAGTCAACTTCGGCCGGGCTCTTGGCGTAGATAACCTGGATCAGGTTGCCGTTGGCGGTGATGGTGTTGTTGGCTTCATCAATGGTGATGGTGCCATCGAACGGACCATGAACCGAGTCACGACGCAACAGGCTGGCGCGCTTGACCAGGTCGTTGTCGGCGCCCTTGCGGACGACGATGGCGCGCAGACGCAGGCCGTCGCCACCACCGGTTTTCTCGATCAGGATGCGCGCCAGCAGACGGCCGATACGACCGAAGCCGTAGAGGACAACGTCGGTGCCTTTGCGGGCGGAAGCGTTCTGCTGGCCAACCACGTCAGCCAGTTCTTCACGGACGAACTGCTCGGCAGTACGGCCATTGCCTTCGGCCTTGAATTTGGCCGCCAGCTTGCCCAGGTCCACCGAAGCGGCGCCGAGCTTGAGTTCGCTCATCGCTTTGATCAGCGGGAATGTTTCGTGGACGGACAGCTCGCTTTCGTCGGACTGACGGTGACGAGCAAAGCGGTGAGCTTTGAGAATCGCAATGACTGAACGATTGATCAGGCTGCGGCCATAGATCGAGCTCACCACGTTGTTATTGCGGTAGAGCTGACCGATAAGCGGAATCATCGCTTCTGCGAGTGCTTCACGGTCGATCCATTCACCAAGACACTGGTCGGGCTTCTGAGTCACGGGAACCTTCCACATGTAGGGGCAGAAAAAAGGGGCTACATTATGCCGCCCTGTGACCCGTGTAGCAATGCGCGCCTGTCGTGCAATCCGTAACAAATCCCCGTTCAAAAAAGTTACGCCGCGCTAAAGCCCAATAAAACCGGGGCTTTCAGCACAGTCAATTTTTTGGAGGCGGCGTCACCGTATCCGTAACCCTCCGTAACACCCGTTCGTTTTACCACTACATATCCGGGTTTTTTCAGTAAAAAACCGGGCTTTTTTGTCTTTACCACTACATTTCGCCAAACCTTCGTAATAGACACAGTCTGCAACTGACAGGCGGCACCCTAGGCCGCTACAATTACCGACTTTGTCGCAACGCTTGGAGCTCAACCTTCCGTGCCCGTTCTGCGTCTACCGCTTCTCCCTGCCGCGGCAGGTAAACAGCACTGGGGCAACCTGCCCGGTGCCGCCCTGAGCCTGGCCATCGCCGAGGCCGCAAGCGCTGCCAAGCGCTTTACCCTGCTGCTGACCGCCGACAGCCAAAGTGCCGAACGGCTGGAACAGGAGCTGGGCTTCTTCGCCCCGGATTTGCCTGTGCTGCATTTCCCCGACTGGGAAACGCTGCCCTACGACCTGTTTTCGCCGCACCAGGACATCATTTCCCAGCGTATCGCCAGTTTGTACAGGCTGCCGGAGCTGGAACATGGCGTGCTGGTCGTACCGATCACCACGGCCCTGCATCGTCTGGCGCCAACCAAATTCCTGCTCGGCAGCAGCCTGGTGCTGGACGTCGGCCAGAAGCTCGACGTCGAGCAAATGCGCACGCGCCTCGAAGCCACCGGCTACCGCTACGTCGACACCGTTTACGAGCATGGCGAATTCACCGTACGCGGCTCGCTGATCGATCTGTTCCCGATGGGCAGCAAACTGCCCTATCGCGTTGACCTGTTCGACGACGAAATCGAAACCCTGCGCACCTTCGATCCGGAAAACCAGCGCTCCATCGACAAGGTCGATTCGATCAAGCTGCTGCCGGCCAGGGAATTTCCACTGCAAAAGGATGCGGTCACCCGCTTCAAGGCGCGGTTCCGTGAGCGCTTTGACGTCGATTTCCGCCGCTGCCCGATCTTTCAGGATCTGAGCAGCGGGATTACCCCTGCCGGGATCGAGTACTACCTGCCGCTGTTTTTCGACGAAACCTCGACACTGTTCGATTACCTGCCCCAGGACACCCAGGTGTTCTCGCTGCCGGGCATCGAGCAGGCGGCGGAAAACTTCTGGAACGATGTGCGCAATCGTTACGAAGAGCGCCGCGTCGACCCGTCCCGTCCTTTATTGCCACCCGCCGAGTTGTTCCTGCCGGTGGAAGACTGCTTTGCGCGCCTGAAGAACTGGCCGCGCGTGGTCGCCAGCCAGCAGGATATCGAAAGCGGCGGCGGTCGCGAACGCTTCCCCGCTCAAGAGTTGCCGAACCTGGCGATCGAAGCCAAAGCCACCCAGCCGCTGGCAGCACTGGCGAACTTCCTCGACGAGTTCCCTGGACGCGTGCTGTTTACCGCCGAGTCCGCGGGCCGACGCGAAGTGTTGCTGGAGCTGCTGGAGCGCCTGAAGCTGCGACCGAAAACCGTCGACAGCTGGCCGGACTTTGTCGCAGGCAAGGAGCGCCTGGCGATCACCATCGCGCCATTGGATGAAGGTTTGTTGCTGGACGATCCAGCCCTGGCGCTGGTTGCCGAAAGCCCGTTGTTCGGCCAGCGTGTGATGCAGCGTCGCCGTCGCGAAAAACGTGCCGACGCCAACAACGATGCCGTCATCAAGAACCTCACCGAGTTGCGCGAAGGCGCACCGGTGGTGCACATCGACCACGGTGTCGGCCGCTACCTCGGCCTCGCGACACTGGAAATCGACAACCAGACGGCTGAATTCCTCGCCCTGGAATACGCAGAAAACGCCAAGCTTTACGTGCCGGTGGCCAACCTGCATCTGATCGCCCGCTACACCGGCAGCGACGACGCCCTGGCCCCGCTGCACCGCCTCGGCTCCGAGACCTGGCAGAAAGCCAAGCGCAAGGCTGCCGAACAAGTGCGCGACGTGGCAGCCGAGCTGCTCGACATCTATGCCCGCCGCGCAGCCCGTGAAGGCTATGCCTTCGCCGACCCCAAAGCCGACTACGCCACCTTCAGCGCGGGCTTCCCGTTCGAAGAAACGCCCGATCAGCAAACCACCATCGACGCCGTGCGCGAAGACATGCTTGCGCCAAAACCGATGGATCGTCTGGTGTGCGGCGACGTAGGTTTCGGCAAGACCGAAGTGGCCATGCGCGCCGCATTTATCGCCGTGCATGGCGGTCGTCAGGTGGCGATTCTGGTGCCCACCACCCTGCTCGCCCAGCAGCACTACAACAGCTTCCGCGACCGCTTCGCCGACTGGCCGGTAACCGTGGAAGTGATGAGCCGCTTCAAGTCGACCAAGGAAGTGAATGCCGCCGTCGCGGACCTCGCCGAAGGCAAGATCGACATCGTCATCGGCACGCACAAGTTGCTGCAGGACGACGTGAAAATCAAAAACCTCGGACTGGTCATCATCGACGAAGAACACCGCTTCGGTGTCCGTCAGAAAGAACAGTTAAAAGCCCTGCGCAGCGAAGTCGACATCCTCACCCTGACCGCCACGCCGATTCCGCGCACGCTGAACATGGCGGTGTCGGGCATGCGCGACCTATCGATTATCGCCACGCCACCGGCCCGACGCCTGTCGGTCCGCACCTTCGTCATGGAGCAGAACAAAAGCACGGTCAAAGAGGCCTTGCTACGTGAGCTGCTGCGTGGTGGTCAGGTCTACTACCTGCACAACGACGTGAAGACCATCGAGAAGTGCGCTGCCGACCTCGCCGAACTGGTGCCGGAAGCACGGATCGGCATCGGTCATGGGCAGATGCGCGAACGCGAACTCGAACAAGTGATGAGCGACTTCTACCACAAGCGCTTCAACGTGCTGATCGCCTCGACCATCATCGAGACCGGCATCGACGTGCCGAGCGCCAACACCATCATCATCGAGCGTGCCGACAAATTCGGTCTGGCGCAGTTGCACCAGTTGCGCGGCCGCGTCGGACGCAGCCACCACCAGGCGTATGCCTACCTGCTGACACCGCCGCGCCAGCAAATCACCCCGGACGCGGAAAAGCGTCTGGAAGCGATCGCCAACACCCAGGACCTTGGGGCGGGCTTCGTGCTTGCCACCAACGACCTGGAAATCCGTGGCGCCGGCGAACTGCTGGGCGACGGTCAGAGCGGGCAGATCCAGGCCGTCGGTTTCACGCTGTACATGGAAATGCTTGAGCGCGCCGTGAAGTCGATCCGCAAGGGCGAACAACCGAACCTCGATCAACCGTTGGGCGGCGGTCCGGAAGTCAACTTGCGCGTGCCGGCACTGATTCCCGAAGACTATCTGCCGGACGTTCACGCCCGCCTGATTCTCTACAAACGCATCGCCTCGGCCACCGATGAGGATGGCCTCAAGGATCTGCAGGTGGAAATGATCGACCGCTTTGGCCTGTTGCCGGAGCCGACCAAGAACCTGATACGCATTACTGCCCTGAAATTGCAGGCCGAGTTGCTGGGCATTAAAAAAGTCGATGGCGGCCCGCAAGGTGGACGCGTCGAGTTCGCGGCGCAGACCCCGGTCGACCCGCTGACGCTGATCAAGCTGATCCAGAGCCAGCCAAAACGCTACAAATTCGAAGGCGCCACGATGTTCAAGTTCATGGTTCCGATGGAGCGCCCGGAAGAGCGCTTTAATACTGTAGAGGCGCTTTTTGAGCGCCTCATCCCGAAAACTGCTTGAAGGACGCCGTATGCGCCTGTTTCGCTCACTGACCCTGTTGATGACGTTGGTCGCACCATCGGTATTTGCCGATGATCTGTATCAGGTAGAAATGATTCTGGTGCGGCAGAACGCCGTGCCGGCGATTGTCGTTCGCGCAGCGCCGGAAGACTGGGCCGCCGGTGCCCAGCCCGTCAGTCTCAACAGCCTACGCACGCCGAACCTGAATTCTGAGGTGGAAAAGCTCACCGCCAGCAACGAATACAGCGTCCTGCTGCACAAAGCATGGCAGCAAACGCTCGGCGAAACCGCAGTCAAGGTGGCGATCAGTGACGGCAAGGAGCAGTTCGGCCAGTATCCGATCGAAGGCACCCTGAACCTGACGCTCGGGCGCTTCACCGATGTAGACGCAGACTTCTGGGTCAACCAGTTCAACAATGAAGGCCTGGTCACCACCAGCGAACGCCTGAAACAGGAAAGCCACACCAAGAACGGCCAGTTGAACTTCCTCGACAACGGCCACCTCGGCCTGCTGATCAAGATCACGTCATTGACGGCGCCCGCTCCCCGGGAAGCCCCTGCAGTCGTCCCTGACTGATTGAACTCCCCATGTCCGCGACCCTGAGCAAACCCCTGGCACCTTCCTGGGTCAGTCGATTCAAGGAACAGAGCCTGGAGCGTGGCCGCCGCTACGCACTGGAAAACCGCGTCAGGATCGTCGAGGCTGGCGACGCTACGATCATCGCCGCATGCGAAGGCTCTGGCGGTAACGTTTACCGTCAGACCATTCGCCTGCGCGAGTCGGCCAAAGGCACCTTGCTGATGATCGATGCGACATGCTCCTGCCCGGTCCACAACAACTGCAAACATTGTGCAGCGGTGCTGCTGCAAGTGCAGGAAACACTCAACTATCCCGCCGCCGCGAAAGACGCCGAGCTGCTGGAAAAGCTTCAGGCGGTGCTGGAAAACCGAAGCCCGAAAGCCCCGCCGCAGGTGTTGGTGGACAACGTGCAGCCGGTGCCGCGCCTGTGGCTGGCCAGTATCGAGTTCAGCGCCTTCGAACCACGCAATGGTCGGATGCAGCGCTATATCCAGCACCGCGCGGCGCTGTCATTCAGTTATCTGGACGAGTACGTTTCCGGCCAGAAAAATACCGACATCCTGATTCGTCAGGAGACACAGACGCTGCGGATAAAACGTCATCCGGAAGTGGAACAGTCCTACCGCGAACAGCTACGAATCCTCGGATTCAAGATCGCCACCCGGCAAAGCAAGGCCTTGCCGGAAAGTGCCGGCGAACTGTTCGAGATGGTGAACGACAGCGCCTGGCTGACTTTCACCCTCAATGAACTGCCGAAGCTTCGCACCCAGGGCTGGGAGTTGCTGATCGACGAAGAATTCGGTTTCGACCTGACCGCCGTAGACGACTGGTACGCCACGGTTGAACAGGTTCCGGAGCGCGACTGGTTCGATCTGGAGCTGGGGATCATCGTCAACGGCGAACGCCTGAGTCTATTGCCGATCCTGCTCAACCTGATGCGTTCCCACACCGAAATCCTCAACCCGGAACGCCTGGCCCGGCGTCGCGACGACGAGTTGATTCTGGTGAACATCCCCAATCGACCAAACTCCGAGTACGGTCCGCTGCAAGTCGCCCTGCCCTTCGGCCGCCTGAAACCGGTGCTGGCGACCCTCGGCGAGTTCTACCTGCAAGAACCCGGCGAAACCACGCTGCGCCTGAGCAAGGCCGATGCCACACGACTCAATCCACTGGAAGGCTTGCCACTGCTTTGGGAAGGCGGCGAACAGATTCGCACCTTTGCCCAACGCCTGCGCGACATCAAGGACCACACCGCCACCGCGCCGGAAGGCCTGAACGCAACACTGCGCCCCTATCAGCTCGAAGGTCTGAGCTGGATGCAATCGCTGCGACAATTGGAAGTGGGCGGGATCCTCGCGGATGACATGGGTTTGGGCAAAACCCTACAAACGCTGGCGCATGTTCTGACCGAGAAAATCGCCGGTCGTCTTGATCGTCCGTGCATGGTTGTCATGCCCACCAGCCTGATTCCGAACTGGCTCGACGAAGCAGCGCATTTCACACCGCAGTTGAAAGTGCTGGCGTTGTACGGTGCCAGCCGTAAAAAGCATTTCGATCAGCTGGCCGATTACGATCTGATTCTCACCACCTACGCGTTGCTGCCCAAGGATGTCGAACGCCTCGCGGCGCAGCCGTTGCACATACTGGTGCTGGATGAAGCGCAATACATCAAGAACCCGAACAGCAAGGCTGCGCAGGCCGCCCGTGAGCTGAACGCCCGCCAGCGCCTGTGCCTGAGTGGCACGCCTTTGGAAAACCACCTGGGCGAGTTGTGGTCGCTGTTTCACTTCCTGTTGCCCGGCTGGCTCGGCGATGTAAAAAGCTTCAACCGCGATTACCGCGTGCCGATTGAAAAGCGCACCAGCGAAGTACGACTTCAGCACCTCAACGGTCGGATCAAACCTTTCCTCCTGCGCCGCACCAAGGAACAGGTCGCCACCGAGCTGCCGCCGAAAACCGAAATCATCCACTGGGTCGAACTCAACGAAGCCCAGCGTGACGTTTACGAAACCATGCGCCTGGCCATGGACAAGAAAGTCCGCGATGAGATCACCCGCAAGGGTGTGGCCCGCAGTCAGATCATCATTCTTGAAGCGCTGTTGAAACTGCGTCAGGTGTGCTGCGATTTGCGCCTGGTCAACGATGCGACACTGCCAACGCGCGGCAGCACATCGGGCAAGCTTGATAGCCTGATGGAAATGCTCGAAGAGCTGTTCGAGGAAGGCCGGCGGATCCTGCTGTTCTCGCAGTTCACGTCGATGCTGTCGCTGATCGAGGATGAGTTGAACAAACGCGGCGTCGCCTATGCGTTATTGACCGGGCAGACCCGCGACCGGCGCACGCCAGTGAAGGAATTCCAGAGCGGCATGCGTCAGATTTTTCTGATCAGCCTGAAGGCCGGCGGTGTCGGTCTTAACCTCACCGAAGCAGACACGGTGATTCATTACGATCCGTGGTGGAACCCGGCAACCGAAAACCAGGCCACTGACCGGGCCTATCGCATCGGCCAGGAGAAACCGGTGTTTGTGTACAAACTGATTGCACGCGGCACGGTGGAAGAGAAGATTCAGCATCTGCAGAAGGAAAAGTCCGACCTCGCGGCGGGCGTGCTGGATGGACGTCAGGCCGGAGACTGGAAACTGCAGAACGATGATATCGAGGCGTTGTTTGCGCCGTTGCCGGACAAGCTGGAAAAGCGCTGAGAATTTCGGCGACGTTTAGTCCGTC